>JADHVN010000016.1 GCA_016783995.1 Actinomycetota bacterium | reverse complement strand
TAGATGACTATTGTGTTCTGGATGCCAAAGGGTTAAACAATAATGGTATTTATATAAGCAAAAATGTTTTTGTTGGTAGAGGCAGTATATTAAGTTGTAAAAACGGGGATATAATATTGGAAAAAAATGTAAATATAGGATTTAATAGCGAGATATTTTCAGGAAGTAAAGTTGTCGTTGGTGAAAATACATTAATTGCTGCTTATGTTTATATTATTGGTGGAGGGCATGATTATTCCAGGGTAGATATTCCCATATCCGAGCAGGAAAAGCCTTCCCATGGTATAAAGATAGAGAAAAATTGCTGGATAGGCGCAGGCGCTGAAGTTTTTGATAATGTGACTATTGGAGAAGATACCATTATTGGAGCGGGAGCTGTAGTTTCTAAAGATATCCCGGCTTTCTCTATAGCCGCAGGAGTACCCGCCAGAGTTGCCAAATCCAGAAAATAGTTAGTTATTTAAAGGAAAAATGAGAAATAAAATAATCTGTTTCTACAGGAAAAATAAAAAAGCCATACTCTTGGTAGCAAGAGTTGTAATCAGTGTTTCCTTGATTGTTTTTTTAATTAAGACACAATTGAAAGATTTCCAGAGTATAATCAGGATTTTAAAATCTTCCGATAAAGTTTTGCTTCTGCTTTCACTTTCAACTCATGTTTTTGGTATCTGGATAACCGCTGTCAGGTGGAAGGCTCTGTTAAACACCCAGAAAGTAAGGTTGGGTACCGGTACCTTAACGGCTACTGTGCTTATAGGCTATTTTTTTAATAATTTTTTACCTACCACTATTGGAGGAGATGTATTTAGAACATATGATTCTTCAAAAAAAGCTAATATTTCTCTGAGTACATCTGCTTCAGTAATCCTGGTAGAAAGATTTTCCGGAGTAGTAAGTGCAGTAACTTATGCCGTTGCAGCCTTATTTTTGGGTTTTACCGCTATTGGTAACCAATCAGTAATAATTCCTATTGTTATATTTTTTGTGATAACTATAATTCTGGCTTTTTTTATTATTAACCCTTCTGTATTAAGATTAGGAAAGCTTTTTAGCAGATTTAAATATTTGCGTAAATTAAAAGAAAAGCCATACAATGTCTACAAGACTCTTATGAGCTTTAAAAAATACAAAATGGCACTGATAAAGACATTGGTTTTTAGTTTCCTACTTCAGTTTGCAGTTATACTTAACTGGTATCTTGCAGCCAGGGCTCTGGGAATTAATTTAACTTTGACTGCATTTATATTTATTGTACCGGTGGTATCAACTATAACTATGATTCCTATTTCTATTGGCGGTATCGGACTGAGGGAAAATTCTCTGGTTTTTATTATGGTTGCTATGGGGGTAACCAATGAGAAAGCTGCCTTATGTTCCCTCCTGATATTATTTATGTTAATTCTGATAGGAATGGCAGGAGGAATTGTGTATATTGTAAGATCGTATTTTGAAGGCAGGTTTAAAAAAACAACACCGGAGAATCATTAAAAATTTAAAATATTCAATATTTTATAAAAATAATCCCTCAGGTAGTCATTATAAAAGCCAAAATTTGTAATTTCTAAAAAGATGATTAATGCTATTATAAAAATAACTGTAAAAAAAAGGTAATATAAAATTTTTACAAACAAGATTCTTTTCATTTTATAAATATACTTCTTCTTTTATAATATTATACTACTTATCTATCTTCTCCGGTCGGAACATTCTAAATATTTAAGTTTTATAATTGAATTATTTTTTTTGAGCATTTCTTTTTAAAAGATATAAAATCTTTTCCTGGTTAATCCTGATCCTTTTAATAACATCTGCTAGGAAACCAACTGTAAAAAATATTATGGAAATAAAAAGAAAGGTACCCCCTACGAATCCCGACCAGATATTTGGACTGAATGACCCTCTTGAGATATATGTATATAATAAAATTGATCCGAAGAAGATACTTATTATGAAAAAGAAGAGAGCAATATAGGAAAAAAATGTGAATGGTTTGTAATCCCGGTAAGTTTCAAGAATAATTTTAAGAGCATTTATCCCGTATATAAAAAGATTGGAGGATATTTTTGAAATTCTTGATGGGAAATACTTTACTTTTATAGGAATCTCTACAATCTTTAATCTTTTAAATGATAGATCAATAATAGTTTCCTGGGAAAAGGTAAATTTTCCATGGAGATTTAAGGAAAGCAGAGTCTTTTGTGAATATGCCCGGAATCCGCATGATACATCATAAAATTTTTTACCGACCAGCTTACTTATAAAAATTGACATTAATTTATTTCCCCAGAACTTGGATAAAGGCATCTGCGGATAGTAGCTTTTATTGATAAATCTTGAAGCAGTGACTAAATCGGCATTATTTTCCATAATAGGCTTGATAAGTTTGGGAATATCTTCCGGATCAAATTGGCCATCTCCATCAATACTGACCATCAAATCAAAATTATTGTCCAGAGCGTATTGAAGCCCCTTGCCAAATGCTACCCCGTAACCCATGTTGAAGTAATTATTTATTACTTCTGCACCTGAATCCCTAGCTATTTTTGCAGTATTATCTGTGCTGCCATCATCGATAACAAGGATATGGACTTCAGATACCCCGCTCAGCTTTCCTGGAATATTTTGTATTACTTCTCCTATTTCTTCTTCTTCGTTATATGCAGGAATCGCAACTAATAATTTTTTTATCATATCAATTTAATCATATTAAATCTTACAGTTATTTAATATTAAAGAAAAAATTATCAAAATATCTGGCAAATACTAGAATTTAATTTAAATAATTTTATAACTATAACATAAAAAATAATAAGCTTTAATTTTTTTTTATACTTTTCTATAAATTGTCTTATTCTTATAATTTATGACTTATTCATAAAAGAATTTAAAAGAATCTTTAATCCAGTTTTAAAATCTATAATTTTAGAATAGCCAGTATCTTCTTTTAATTTATCTACTGAAGCCAGACTATGCTTTATATCTCCAATTCTTGGCTTCTCATACTCTGAAATTATTCTTTTATTTAACAGCCTCCCAATAATCTTTATAATTTCATTAAGACTAACATTATTTCCGCATGCTACATTATAAAAATTACCAAAAATCGCAGGGTTATCAGATATTGTTGTTAGGTAATTGGCATAAATTATATTGTCTATATAAGTAAAATCCCGGCTTTGATTACCATCCCCATATATAACAGGCAGCTTATCCTGCATAATATTTTTCAAAAATCTAGGTATTACTGCAGAATATATAGAATTTGGATTTTGTCTTTTTCCAAATACATTAAAATACCTGAGTGAAATTGTTTCCAGTCCATATAATTTAAAAAATAAACGGCAATAATATTCTGCTGTTAATTTAGTCAATGCATAGATTGACTTAGGATTAAGAGGCATTTCTTCAGTTTTTGGAAGAGTATCTGAGTCACCATACACTGATGAAGAGGAAGCATATATGAATCTATTAACTTTATTTTCTAAAGAAGCTTTTAACAAATTAAGAGTACCATCAACATTCACGGAATTAGATTCTAATGGTTTATTTAATGACCTTTGAACTGAACCAAGAGCTGCTTCATGTAATACTATATCAATACCTTTAGTAGCTTTCAAACAAATATTATAATTTCTAATATCACCTTCTATAAAATCAAATCTTATATCTTTATTTGCTTTTGATGCTCCATAAACTGCTTCATCTATATTTTTTTTAAATCCTATAGAAAAATTATCTACCCCTCTTACATAAAGCCCCTTACTTAAAAAAAATTCTAACAAGTTTGAACCGATAAAACCAGCTACTCCAGTTATTAAAATTTTATAATCCTTATATACTTTTAAATTGCTTAATTCCAATATTACAAACTCCAATATTTAAAACCGACTTTTTCAACAACCTCTCTTTTAAAAATCCCCTTAACATCAAACAAATAAGGACCGTCTTCTTTTAGCCTTGATTTCAAATCATAAAGATCAATCTTTTTAAAACAATCATGTGAAACACAAAATACCAAACCATTTGCTTTTTCTATATCACCATAATCTATAAGATTTATACCATAATATTTTTTTACTTCTTTCTTATCTACCATAGGATCAAAAACTTCTACTTGAATACCATACTTTACTAAAAGATTATATATATCAATCACTTTAGAGTTTCTAATATCTTTAACATTCTCTTTAAAGGATATTCCAAGCAAAATAACTCTTAATGCCCCCTTTAACTCACCATTATTTAATATTTTTTCTAGAATTTGATTACCAATAAATAAACCCATACTGTCATTAATTTTTCTACCTGCCAATATTACCTCTGGATGATATCCAATCTCTTCTGCCTTATATGTGAGATAATATGGGTCAACTCCTATACAATGTCCTCCTACTAGTCCCGGAGCAAATTCTAAAAAATTCCATTTTGTTTTAGCTACTTCCAATACCTTTCTGGTATCTATTCCTAACTTTGAAAAAATTATCGAAAGCTCATTAACGAGTGCAATGTTCAAATCTCTCTGTGTATTCTCAATCACTTTAGCTGCTTCAGCAATTTTTATGCTCTCAGCCTTATAAACACCAGCTTTTATAATTTTTTTATATACTGACTCAATTATATTTAACGAATAATTATCCTGGGCAGATACTACCTTAATTATATTTTCAAGAGTATGAAATTTATCACCGGGATTTACCCTTTCAGGTGAATAGCCTACCCAGAAATCTTTTTTATTTTTTAGATTTGATTCTTCCTTCAGAATAGGTATACAAAATTCTTCGGTTAATCCCGGATAAACTGTTGATTCATAAACAATTATTGAATTTCGGGGCATATTACGTGCAACTATCATAGTTGCACTCTTTATTTGTTCTAAATCTGGGTTATTATGAACATCAATAGGAGTGGGAACTGTAATAATAAAAAAATTTGCTTTTTTTAAAATTTTCTCATCAAATGATAATTCGCAATTTAAATTTCTAAGCTCAATTTTATTTACATCATTGTTTACATCTATTCCTTTTTTTAGAGAATTAATTTTTTCTTTATTAACATCAAAACCTATTACATTAAAATATTTATCCAAATTAATTAATAACGGCAAGCCGACATAGCCTAAGCCTACAACAGCTAGTTTCTTTTTTTTGTTTATTAAATCATTATAATTAATTACCATAAAAAACCTTACACATAGATTAACAAATAAATATTTATTGCTAGCCTAGTATATAAATTATCAACTTCATTTTCAAGATAAATCAAATTTTCAAAACTATTGTTATTATCTTTAAGACCTATGATATCTCAAGTTTTATGCTCCTGAAATATATAATTAATTGTAATATTTAAGCCTGGTGTTTGTCCCTGTTGAGGTAATGATAGGATCTACGGATAATTTTAAACACTACAAAAAGAACTTATCATTTAATTAATTTTAGTATAAAATGTGTTTCACGGCATAAGTTCAGACTGGTTTATTAAAGCAATATGGAAATGAAATTTAGAAATAACAATAAAAATTTTTTTTATATTTTTATACTCGTTCTTACTGTTAGTATTAATTTATTAAGCATAATAGCTGGTAAGTATATAGGGATAAATCTTGAATTTTCAAGTGTTTTTATTCTTTGGTCATCTGTTCTTATAATAACCTATGGTTTAAAATTTACTTTCTGGTTTATTTTGCATAGAAAATTCAAGCTTTCATTTATATATCCTATTCTAAGCTTGAATTACTTTTTTTCCCTGTTTTTAGGAAAAGTTTTATTTCAGGAAGCCATTACTGTTACCAAAATAGTTGGTTCAATTATAATAGTCCTTGGAGTTTTTATAATAACTATGTCAAGTAAAAAATTAGAGGGTGTCTGATATATGGCGCTCTATATTTCTTTAGCCATTTTAATTCAATTCTTAGTTGCTCTGGCGCAGGTCGTTCTTAAAATAGGAGCTAAAAAAGTAAATTTAAAAGAGCCTTTAATTCATAATATTAAAAATAAACATCTACTGATAAGCATATTTTTGTTTTTATTTGTCCCGGTACTTTCTGTAATTACAATGAGGGTGATTGATTTTTCAGATTTTTATTCTTTTACTGCATTGAGTTACTTTTTTATTATGTTATTTTCCTGGAAAATTCTTAAAGAAGACATTGATAGATTAAGAATAATAGGAAATCTTTTAATAATTGCGGGGGTCATAATATTTAATTTATAGACTACTGCCGATAGTAAAATTTATTTTAAGGAGTATGTGTGTTGCAAAGAATAAAAGAAATAATTCTAAAAAGGAAAACAGCTATATTTTCAATTTTTTCTCTTATAATCCCATTGGTTATTTATATACTTACTTTAGAGCCCAAATTGGTTGGAGGAGATACTGGCTGGTATGCAAACCAAATTCCAGAAATGAGCCTTATGGTACCAACCGGGTACCCAACCTTTTCAATGTTTTTAAAACTTTTTACTTATCTACCGATTGGTGATCTTGCTTACAGGCTTAATCTCTTTTCTGCGATATTTGGCGCGCTTACTATCTTATTTTTATTTCTTTCAATCAATAAATTGGTAAAAAATGAGTTTATAAGCTTTATAAGCTCTATGATATTTGCTTTTATTGTACCTTTTTGGGAAGTAGCAAACAGGTTAGAATTTGATACATTAAATTGTTTTTTTATAATTTTATTAATTTTTTCAGCCATTCTTTATTCTGAAAATAAAACAAGAAAATATCTGTATTTTTTCTTTTTCTGTCTGGGTTTAAGCTTAACAAATCATCCTCTTGCCTTTTTCCTGGTACCGGCAATTCTTTTATATGTTATTATTGTAAATCCCGGGATTTTTAAAAGTATTAAGGCAATTTTTATCAGCATATTATTCTTTATTTTACCTCTCCTATCTTATTTCTATCTTCTTATAAGGTCTCTCCAGGGATATGGGGAAGTAAACAGTTTCTTAAGATTATTTTATTATGTAACAGGAAGAGGAGTAACGGGAGAGCTGCATGGAGGAAGTTTCGGTGATAAAAGTATTTCATTAATTCTTAAGGTATTAAAAGATTATTTAAATATGGTTTATGATACTTATGGTATTGTACTGATTATTATAGCGGTAATAGGTTTTATATTTTTAATCAGAAAAAACTTAAAATTCGGTATCTGTACATTTTTACTAATAATTTTTAATTTTGTTGTACCGCCATTGTATGCAGGTCATGCACTTCGTAATTATCTACTGAATTCAATGATTGTGATTGCTTTTTATATCGCATTCGGACTTTTACCAGTACTGAATGGATCAATTTTTCTTTTTAATAAATCATTAAGAAATAGAAAAATATTAAAGATTGGCAGGTTTTTGAAATATTTTTTAATAGCAATTATATTATTATTTTTTGCTTTTCTACCTCTTTCCTTTATTCTGGAAAATTATCACAAACTTGATCGTTCAGAACCTTCCGGTGTTTATAAATTCTGGGATGAAGCTTTTAATAATATGGAGGATAATTCAAAAGTATACGTGCTTGCAAGAGCGGCCAATGTCGGGATGTTTGTTGATACTTATGAATACGGCGAAAAAGAAATAGAATATATTTATCATACTAATCCCCGGTATTCAGTAGTAGATATGATTGAAGCTCTTGAAAATGATATCCCGGTATATTTTGTCGGCAATAGTGGGGCACTCAGATCAGTATTTAATACTGAACAAATAGGAAAAACCTATTATTGGAGTAGGTACAATGAAACTTTAAGGCTTTTTAAAGTTATTGAACCCATAGTCAATATTGAAATTAGCTATTTGAGTGATAGTTATGTCAGAGAATTTGGTAAGAAATTTACAGTGGAATATACCATTAAAAACAAAAATAAAGAAAGCATTAAAATTAGTTCGCTTGAACTGGAACTTCCAGATAATATTGAGTTTATGGAAATCAAGCCTGGCGGATATATTAATCAAGAACCGGGGGTAAGCCGTGGTATGTATATGTGGGTCAGTGATTCATATATTATAGAAGGAGAGGATGAAATTAATTTAATTGTAGAGCTAAGAGGCACCAGTCCCGAAAAATCTCTTATAAAATTTAGAGTAACAACAAACGAAGTTTATATTAACAGTGATGATATTGAAATAGAGATAAAAAATTAATGTAATTTTTAATCTGTATAGGAATGTTGTCATGTAATAAGGTATAAAAAGAACAGGTAAAATGAAAAAAAGTTATGAAATTTTTAAAGAAAAATCCTAGAAAGTTAATTTATATACCGGTAATACTTATCTGTGCAACTTGTATTTCTTTACTACTTATAAATTGTTCTTTAAATACTAAGATTGACACCGAGAGCATGGAAAAGTTATTCCCATCATTTTCAGGTTCCAATATAGAACTTGTAGATTTGAATGGCGGTGACGCATACCCGGGTGAAAGTGTAGGAGTAAATATAAGTGTTGTGAATAGCGGTGATATAGAGGCAAAAAATGTAAAAGTAGACCTTATCAAATCCAATCTTTTTATATTAAATGAAGAAGAAACTAACTGGAGCATTGATGTTTTAGGTGCTGGGGAAAAGGTTACTTTTAATACCGGTTTAAGTTTAACAGATAACATCACTGAAGATACAATGGTTTCATGCAGATTGGAAATATCTTTGGATGAGGTAAATTCTTTTATAAGTCCCGATTATAGCATAATGGTTTACGGCGTCAAACCATTTGAAGGGAATTATATTCCAATAATAGGATTGCATGCAATAGAAGATCATATAGGAGCTGCAATAGAGCTTTATACCGACCATTTTAATAATTTGTGCAGGGTTTTAAAAGAATTCGGTTATGAGACTATTACATTTACGGATCTTTTAAACTATATAGATCATGGAAAGGCTCTGCCTGAAAGGCCGGTAATCATAACCTCTGACGACGGATTCCAGGATGTTTACACAAATGGTTTTCCTATACTTAAAAAGTATGGATATAAAATGACGGTTTTTTTAGTTACCGGTGCAATTGGAGATTCAGATACCGATAGAAAGACAAACGCATATTTTAACAAAAGGACTGATGTGATAAGACCCATACTTACCTGGCCTGAAATTATTGAGATGAATGAATACGGATGTGAATTTCTATCGCATACTGTAAGTCATATAAGATTAGGGCTGTCTTCAGATGAAGAGTTTTTATATGAACTGACTAAGTCAAAGAAGGATATAGAATCCCATCTGGGATATGAAGTTTTATTTTTTGCATGGCCCTACGACAATCATTCTCCCTTGAAATGGCCTTTAATCTCGGAAGCGGGATACAGAGGTGCGGTAAGGTACTGGGGAGGGATTGAAGATATGAGGACAATCAATCTCTATGATATAAAAAGGGTTGAATTTAATAGCTATATCCCACCCAATCAATATGTAAATTATTTGAATCTGGATAGGAGCATTGTAGTTGAATATAATATTGATGGATATGTCAGGGAAATTGGCGAGGAATTTACAGTGGAATATATTATAAGAAATACTAACGAGGATAGTGCTAAAATTAATTCACTTGAGCTTGAGCTTCCGGATAATATTGAACTTGTAGAAGTCGGTCCTGATGAATATATTAAGCAGTTTCCCGGCTTGAGTCGCGGTATATATATGTGGGTGAGTGATTCATATATAATAGAAGGAGAAGATAAAATTAATCTGATAGTGAAGCTTAAGGGTACTAGTCCTGGAAAGTCTCTTATAAAATTCAGAGTAACTTCTCATGAGAGTTATATCGACTGTGATGATATTGAAATTAAGATAAAAGGTTAATAAAATTTTAATTTATACTTTTAAGGTTGTTGCTTGTAATCTTTTATTTCTGTTACATCAAAGAATTTATAAGGTTGCCAGTAAGGTGAATAATAATATTTATCTTCCAGTAATTCATAATCACTATCAAAATAAGTATTAAAAATTAATCTAAAAGTATTAACAGGGGTTATAGAATCATATAAAAGATCACTGCCATTTTCTGGCAGATAATACGCATTTAAAATGAACGTACTTTCTCTAAGCATTTCTGCAGTTGGGTAAAGCCATCCAATATTGGCAGGGTCTTCCCTATCGCCACGAGGATCACCAAGAGTTGATCGTGCCCCATGGTCTCCTTGAAGTATTATAATTGGTGGAACCTTTGATTTAGACAGAATTTCTTCAATAAGAATCTCAAGCCTGCTATTTACAAAAATTAACTGATTCAAGTATTTTTCTTTATCCCAATATGCGGATAATTTATATTCAGCTTCAGGGATAAGTTCACCACTAGCCCCGAAGAAAAAAGGAGGATGAGGAGACATTATATGTGCAAAAATATATTTTGGTCCCTCTATTTGGTGTACTTTGGAAAGATTTGTGAAAGAATATAGCACTTTCTGTATGGCAGAATCAGCAATAATATATTTCTCAAATGGTTTTAACATAGTTGTTTGAATCAGTGATATATTAAATTCATTAAACCTATTAACTCGAATGCTTATATCTGCATTTCTGTTTCTATCTGTTGGACCCCAACCTGAACTATTAAGATGGACAAACTTATACCCTTTTGAGTGTAAGAATTTCCAAACCTTGTTAGTTGTAATCATCTGGTAGGGCACTGTCCTATCATCTGACTTGAGTCCTGCGTCTTCACTTAAATAATTAATATACTCCATATTTAATGATGATGCCAAGGATAGATAAGACCATGGATAGTTACACCGGCTTTTAGAAGCTACATAAAAACCTTTTTCAGTTAAGAAATTGATAAATTCATGATTATCATAATCATAAAATTCTTCCAGTGAACTTTCCCCGGCGTAACCATCAAGAATTATATAATAAATATCTGGTAACTCAGTCAGGCTTTCGAATATGACAGCTTCTCCATCTTGTAATACTATACTGCTGTCTTCTTGTATATCTCTTGTTTTAAACTTATAGAATCCAATATTTACAAGAGAAAATAAAACCAGGACAATAGCTATCACATTTAGAATATTGCTGAAGTTACGTAAATCTTTTTTTGTTCTTATAGTAAAGTAAGTACCTAGAATAAACAATATAAGCCAGACGACCAGCAAGTATCTATGTCCGCCAATTATAAAATTACCTATTTTAAGACCCTTTATTGGGTCGTAAACACGGCCATAAGAGAAAAATAAAACTAAAAATATAGCTACAATAATTCCTGCTTTTTTACAATCTTTCTTAAGGATTAACCAGAAGAATAACACCGCAATAGCTGTAAAACCCAATATAATAACTATTGGTATTAAGATTTCAGAAAGTGAAACCATTGAGAGCTGCCCAATATTATGGGAGTAAAGAAACAAAATAGGAAATATAGCAAATAGAAATGGGTGAATAATAAATGTCTTTTTCATAATATTTTAGCTCTTTCTCTTCTTCATTAAATACATGGTTCTTTTGGAGTCCTTAATTTTTATGGTGCTGTTTATTATAAAATACTTACTAAATTCATTCTCAAAAGCCTGTTGTGTATAATCAGGAAAAATATCTTCTCTTGTCGACAGGAGTCTCTGGACTTGAGAATCATCTTTAGGAACAAACTCGATAATAAGTGAATCACAAATTAAACTAAAGAAATTAGCAATTTTACTAATTGGTAAATTATTAGAAATAGCTAAATGATGAATTAAAGCAAGAGCAAATGCTGCTTCTGCTGGTCCACGCTGCAGCAGTGAGATTCTTTCGGTATTCTCCCAGCCAATACCTGAACTGGGATTAGTTAAGTCAACCAGTAGTGGAAGAATATACTCTTCATTGTTTTTAATACTCTGGAGATAACTTTTCTGGACAGCGGCAGGATCAATATCAAAAGAAATAGTCATTATTTTCTTATTGCTGGCAATTCGACTGAACAAACCATCGTTTGCTCCAACATCCCAAACAATTCCTGGATTAATCTTATCTAGAAAATCAGCTACAATTTCCTTTTTATGATTAATTGCAGCTGCAGAATAATTGTTATCTTCATAGTAATCGGCCCATTCGGTACTCTTAGCTTTCCAATCCATTTTCTTAATAGCAGACTCTAGGCTGTCTATAAGACCCATGAAAGACAGGCGGCTTATTTTATGGCTGCCTATATTCACGGTTTTATTAGCAAAGTACTTCTGGCTCTTTGCATGAAGATGAATATGAGAGAGTATTGAAGCTTTAAAATTAGTACTTGATGGAAGAAGGGAACTTGCCAGGTCTAAAGGTACTCCATCCATATAAATTTGCAATAATTGATTTAACCGAATATCCCTATAAACCATTAGTGCCAGAGGTGCAAGAAAATGCTGACATGCTTGTCTATAAGCAATCCAGGATTGTCCTTCATGATATTTTTCAAAAGAAAGTGTATCAATGAAAATTGGCTTGCATTTTCTGAATTGTATATTATAGGCACTACAATCTTTTAAAGTCATTTCAAAGTCCATTGCTATTTTTTGGATCTTAAAAGTGGTTAGTGCTGCATCCTTTAATTGGCTGAAGCACCATTCGTAAGGATAGGATATGAATGGTATAGACTCTGGTTTTATTATCTTATATGCTTTATTAGGTTCTGGACTTTCGATATCAACTTCATTATGAGGGATTAGTAAATTTGCATCCACAAGAGTTCCATAAAGGCCAGAATTCATAAGATGGTAATAATTTTCTTTGTATATAATATTTATCTGACGGTGAATCAAACCATCTCTATAAAAAAGAAACCCACTTGGGTCCCTGAAAGAGCTTGATTCATTACTGTTAGATTTTATCTTGTTCATCTTTTTTTTCTTTAGAAAATAGTCTTTTGAAGAAACTATAAATTCTGCGCCAGAATATCTTAATTCCGAATGCTCCCCCTACTGCAATAGCTATGATTATCTGAATCATATAACTACCAGTTCCGGCATCAAGGTATGCATAAAGCATATTAGGAGTTATAAAATAAAATAGAGCTATAAAACCAAGAGCAGTTAAGAAAGTTTTAAAATATTTCATTGTATCTCCGTTTTTTTTAAAATTTAAAATAATAGTAGAAAGGCTATCTTCCTTGTTTTTAGATAATAGCATAATAATATAAAAAGTTTAATTTGCAAAATTATAAATTGAATAAAAATAAAAATCAAAGAAAATCTTCTTCTATAGGCAAAAATTTTCGGGTCAGTAAACTTTTTAATATGATAAAAAGCTTTATTTGAAGATAGACTTTTTGATATAATAAAAAAATTGTTTTACAAATACTAACATGGTGATAGAAAAAATGCATAAAAGATTTTTAAAGTATATAAAGGATGATAGGAAATGGATTTATCTTACTGTTATATTTATTCTAGTGGTGATGGCATCGTTTTTTACGTATTATTATTTAAAAATTTACCCGCCAAATTTTAGTGATGAACAATTTAATTTTGTATCCGGTAATACGAATGAATATTCAAAACCCGGAGATCAAATAACATATATAATAAATTATAAGAATACAGGGAAAAAAGCGGTAGAAGATTTTGCAATAGAGTTGAAAATACCGGAGCATACGGTTTTTATATCATCAAATAATAATGAAATTTTAAAAAACACTAATGGAACATTAGCCTTTGAAGTTGGCAATGTCAAAGGAAATGAAACAGGTGCAGTAAATTTTATAGTAGAAGTAGAAAAACCGCTGGATAATGGAACTTTAATAAAATTAGATGGGACGAAATTTAGTTATAAAATTGGAAAAGATACTTTAAATAATAATATCAATGCAGATTTAATCAGTAAAGTTGAAAGCAGTCCTGACCTGAGTAAGTTCAAGTTGGAGGCAATTGATGAGAACGGTGGGGTTTTAAGATTAGGTGATATTATAAAGTATAAATTGGTGGTAGAGAATACCGGTGATATGAATGCAGCCGGTATAGAAATTAAAAGTAACTTATCGGAATATGTGGATATAATTGAAAATTCTATTACCGACTCGGGTGAATATAAGGATAATTATGTATTATGGAAAATTGATAAAATAGAAATAAATAAACCTGAAACTTTTTCATTTAAGGCCACGGTAAAAGATAACTTAAGTGGCGAGGAACTTATAACTAACGAAAGTACCTTAAAATATGGATCAAATATCATAGAAAAATCAGTAGAGGAAAAGCTGAGCCTTTTTGCTGATTTAACTACATCAGAAGCGTTTTTATATGATGCAAACGGTGGACACCTCTGGGCTGGTGAGACCATAAATGTAAAAATTATCATTAGGAATACCGGTGAAAAAACGGAAAGAGGTTATAGAGTTATTTGTCCTATACCTGCCGGGGCAACTTATATCAGCAAGTCGGGTACTCCAGAAGGAATCAGCTGGAGTGATGATATAAGAGGGCTGATATGGGACCTGAAAGAGCTTGAAATAGGAGAGGAAAAAGAAATAACTTTCAAGATGAAAGCAAATGAAGATCTGGTTAATTCGGGTGGAGTAATAACTATTCATTTTAAAATTGAAAGCAGTAATGGAGAAATTGAACTGCCATCCAAAAGCATGAATGTCAGAGGAAATGTTAATATGACTATTGTAGCAATGGGGGATTCTTTAATAGCAAAGTCTAACTGGGTGCAGACATTTGATGAGCTTCTGGAGGCTAATTACCCGTATGCAGATTACAATACCATTGCAAGCGCAAAGAGTGGTGAGATGGCCCGTGACGGAAATGCAAGGTTTGACGGCACTGTTGCCATATATAACCCGGAGATAGTTATAATTGCTTATGGAACCAATGATGTGGGACCTCGCTCTTCTGGGTTTACAGCTAACCTGGAAAGTATCGTAAGTAAGGCAAAAAGTCTGGGTGCGAGAGTATTTATTAATCTCATCGGTCCTATCAACTGGCCAAATAAAGAAAATTATCCTGATTATAATAATGAAATAAGGCGGATTGCAGCGAAATATGGTGCAGTGGTCATAGATGTATTGACTCCCCTTTCACAAAATCCGGGAGGATATCTTTCCGATGGGATACATTATAGTTCGGCAGGCGCTTCAGTTGTAGCGCATACAGTGTTCAGTTATGTTTCTCAATATCTGGGTGATATTGGCCAGAGATTGTAGTATTATAAACAGTCGGTTTTATTAAAGCATAGGAAAAAGTGAGGATGAATTTTGAGAATTTTTTTAATTATTTTTTCATTTATAAATACAGTTTTTTACGTTTTTGTTTACTCTTATTTTGACAATATTCTGGATATTTTCGGGGTAACGGGTCTATCCTCAATTGCAATAAATTATATCAAATTAGCTGCACTTTTGGTGGTAGGTTTTTGTATTGGCATAACCGTAATGCTTATATTGCGGTTAAAGATAAAGAGGAGCCTTTTTAGTTTCAAGAATTTGCTTATTGTCGGAATTTTTCCGTTTATATGTCTTATATTATCCGAAGGTACTATTACCAGTTTTATTATAAATAAATTTTTTAACTCAAGCGAAAAGTTAAGTGAGCTGGCATTCTATTTTTTCTCCAGGCAGACTATATGGTCATTATGGCTTGGTTTTGCTATAGGTTCATCGATACGGTTCAGTTTTTTCGGAAGAAAATATAAACATCTGGTAGTTGAGAAGCCAGGACAAGTGAATTCTGAATCAACTAAGGTGTCTGATACATAAAAACAGGGTCCCAATCATTTCCGGGTATATTTGTTAAGGGAATTTGGTTTGAGCCATCGATATTCATAATAAAAATCTCATCCTGTCCATTAACACTTGCCTGAAAAGTTATATAAACATTATCAGGAGAGATACTGGGATGGCCGCAATTAACTGGAGAAGAGGTAAGCTTTCTTAAGTTATCCCCACTGCTATCCATGGTATAGATAAAGGTATTTTTATCCTCATAGCCCATAAAAGCAATTATTTCTCCGTCTACAGAAATGGTGGGAACTCTTTTTCTCATATTTATACTGGAGATTCTTTTTATATTTTTCCCATCATAATCCATCAAATATAAATCTTCGTTTCCGACAGTTCCAGATTCATAAATAACCTTATATTGAAATGGATGACCAAAAGGATGCCAATCATTGGCACTTGGATTGAGAGTTAATCTTTTCATATTGCTTCCATCACTGTTTATTCTGTATATTTCCCAATCCCCCTCCTGGAATACTTCAAAGAAGATAAATCTTCCATCAAAAGACCAGGATGGATAACCGCTTCTCCACGGATTCCGGGTAAGCTGCATCTTTTCTGTTCCGTCCCAGTTCATAACTATTAGCTGCCAGGTACCATTAATATCTGAGGTATAAGCAATCTTTTTGCCGTCAGGAGAAACGGCAGGATATGCATCCTTTCCAGGGTAGTCTGTTAACTGGGTGAGTTCAGAACCATCCAGATTCATACTGAATATATCTTCATTTCCATTCTTGTTGGAAATAAAGACTATTTTTTTAGTAGAATACTCAATATCCAGGCTTCGAGGTTTGCCCTCCAGAATTTTATTTTTATTTATAGCCCATCCACTTATCTCTATGGACTGGTTATTCAGATTTGCATCTACTACCAAGATTATGGCATTGGGTTCTTTCTCCTCATCTTCCATTTTGATATCTCTTAGGCCCAGATAATAGGTTTCGGAAGTAGAAAAAGAATAAATATATAAAGTATTTTCGCTGCCGGCTTCAAGTCTGCTTGCATCAAAGTTAAGAGAATAACCAGAATTAGTATAGTATGCATTTCCAAGCGCATTGGCCACATCCTGTCTCTCTATTCCGTAATTTGCTTCTCCCAAAAATTCCCCGAAGCCCCTTGGGCCATTCAAATAGATTTCAATTCTGTCAATTCCGGTAGTATCCCGGAAATTAAGATCTACCGACCAGCCGGATACCCTCATATTGGATTTATCGGCTTCCGTTATTTCTTCATTATCCTTAGGGTTATCTATATGTAATTCGATATTTTCATCTAAATCTGCTTCTCCGGCAACTACAATTCTTTCTCTGGTGTAATTCCATCCATATTTTGGTATCAAAGCATATACATAAAGGTAATGAATGGAGCCTGGCTCAAATGTGTATTCTTTATTATCTATGGCCAAAATATAACCGGTCTCTGAAAAATCCTCACCGTAAATCATAAAGGCTTCTTTGGAGGTCATACCGTATTTTGCTTTCCCAAGAGAAATGCCGTTATTTTCTCTATCGCCATCAAGATATATCTCTATTGCTGAAATCTTCTCCGGGTCCGGTTCCTCTTCTTCGGTTACCGGTTCTGACTCTTCTTCAATTGTTATGTCAGCCTGTTCTGATTCAGCAGTAGAAGGTGGTTTAAATATGGTATATCTTATAATTATAAATCCGAAAATGCTTACTGCTATTACGGATAAAATTATAATAATTATGGTTACTGTTCTCATTTTTATTTAATTTTTAAATATTTTAAATTTATACTCATATATTCTGAATTGATAGAGTAATGAAGTGAACCTACTCCATGACTTTCATAAAAAATTTAAGTTGTTTTTGTTATGGTAGTATAAATTTTTTATTAGTACAATTATA
>JADHVN010000015.1 GCA_016783995.1 Actinomycetota bacterium | reverse complement strand
AGAGAAGTTGGATGAAGTTTATAAGGATTCTGAAAAAGATTTAGAGCCCAGACCTCCGATTGTAACAGTAATGGGACATGTAGATCATGGAAAAACAACACTACTTGACGTCATTAGAGAAACTAGTGTTGCAGTTGGTGAGGTGGGTGGAATAACTCAGCGTGTAGGTGCTTACCAGATTGACTATAAGGGGAGAAAAATTACATTCATAGATACACCGGGACATGAAGCATTTACATCTATAAGGGCCAGAGGGGCAAGGGTTACTGATATTGCTGTGATTGTAGTTGCTGCTGATGATGGTATTATGCCACAAACAGTGGAAGCAATAAATCATGCAAAGGATGCTGGTGTCCCTATCATTATTGCTATTAATAAAATTGACCTTCCAAATTCAAATCCTGATAAGATAAAGAAAGACCTTACCGGGTACAATTTGGTTACGGAAGAGTGGGGTGGAGATACTATTTGTATAGAGATTTCTGCTAAGAAAAAGACTAATCTGGATGAATTTCTAGAAATGATTTTACTAGTAGCAGATTTAAATGAAATAAGAGGTAACCCAAATTCTGAAGGTACTGGAATTATAATTGAATCAAGACTGGATAAAGGTTTGGGCCCTGTGGGTACAGTTATAATAAAGAGAGGAAAAATAAAAGTAGGAGACTCTTTTGTTGCAGGTGACTCGTTTGGAAGAGTAAGGTCAATCAGAGATGAAAATGGTAAAAAACTAGAGGAAGCAGTCCTGTCACAACCGGTTGAAATTACAGGTTTTCCTTCAGTACCAAAAGCTGGAGATAAATTATTTATAGTTAAAAATGAAAAGGTGGCAAAAGAGCTTTTTAGCAGAAAAGATTATGAGAGAAAAATGATGAAAGTTGCGGATTCAAGGAAAAGTTTAACTTTAGAAAAATTGTCTGAATTGGCAAAAGAGAATGAAATAAAGAAATTAAAAATAATTCTTAAAGCAGATTCTGGTGGTTCACTTGATGCAGTAGAAAAATCATTAAATAATATAAGAGAAGAAAAGATAAAGATTGATATAATACATAAAGCAATTGGGGCTATAACTGACAGTGATATTCTGTTAGCAGCAGCTTCGGATGCAATCGTAGTTGGTTTTGGTGTAGTTCCCACTCAAAAAGCGGATGTATTGTATAAAAAGGAAAATGTGGAAGTCAGGACTTATGATATTATCTATAAATTAATTGATGACATTACTCTTGCCTTTAAAGGCTTGCTGGAACCTGAAGTAAAAAGAATTTATAAGGGTAAAGCTGAGGTCAGGGAAGTATTTAAACTCCCGAAAGTAGGGATAATCGCTGGTTCTTATATTCTGGAAGGTGAAGTTGAGAGAGGTAATTTAGTAAATGTCGTAAGAGATGGAAAATTAATCCATGAAGGAAAAGTCGCAACTCTTCATAGGTTCAAAGAAGATGTTAAAAAAGTTTTATCAGGATATGAATGCGGTGTTAGGCTGGAAGATTTTCAGGATCTCGTAAAGGATGATAAACTGGAATTTTATGAAGAGAAATAATCTTTGATATGGTCGTGATTTATGTGGATAGAACGAGAAAAGTTGAGATAGATCTAAAAAGAGAAATAAGTTTTATTATCAATACCAAAGCAAAAGACCCCAGAATAGGGTTTATAACTGTCACGGATACAAAATTATCTACTGATTTTAAATGGCTGGATGTTTTTGTTAGTATTATGGGCGAAGAGTATGAAATAAATAGGAGTCTAGAGGGGTTAAAAAATTGTTGCGGCTTTATAAAGAAAAATTTACTCCGGAGATTAAAGTTAAAAAGTATACCCAACATAAGATTTTTATATGACAAGTCCATTGATACCGGTATGAGAATATCAGAAATATTGGAGACTCTGGATAAAAATAAGTGATATTAAGCAGGTAACCTAATTGGATACAAACAAGTTATATAATCAGATATCAGAAATCATAAACGGCAATGATAATTTTTTAATTATAACCCATATCTATCCGGATGGAGATTCATTAGGTTCGCAAGTAGCCTTGTACCAATTAATATCTAAATTAAAAAAGAATGTAGTAGCGGTTTGTAATAGTGAATTGCCTTATCAATATAAATTTTTGCCTTATTTTAATAAGATTAAAAAAGATTTAGGAGAAATAAATATCTCCGGAAAGAAATATATTTGTTTTTGTCTGGATTGTGCTGATGAAAATAGAATGAATATAGATTTTAAAGTATTAAAGGATAATGTAAAGTGTATAATAAATATAGATCATCATAATAAGAACACTAATTTTGGCGATATAAATATTGTAGATACCAAAAAATCTGCAACTTCTGAAATTTTGTATGAGCTAATAGACAGATATTACAGGAAACTTTTAGATCATGAAATAGCCCTGGGTATTTATGTGGGGATATTAACAGATACTGGTAAATTTCAATACAGCAACACTAATTATGCTGTTCATAAAGTAGTAAGTGAACTAATTAAATTTAATCTGTCTCCTTCCGAAATCTATAGAAATATATATGAGAATGAATCCCTGTCCAGGTTTAAATTAATTCAGCTGATTTTTCAAAGAATTGAATATGTGAAGTCCTGTGGCTTGATATACTCATATGTTCTGGAAAAAGATTTTAAAAAACTAAATTTACCATATTCTGCTCAAGATGGAGTTATCGAACTGCTGAGGAGCGTAGAGATGGTAAGGGTTGCTGCCCTGATAAAGCAAACCGGTAGAAATTGTTTTAAAATAAGTCTTCGTACCTCTGATAGTGATATTGACTTATTTAAGATTGCCAGTAATTTTAAAGGTGGCGGCCACAGGATGGCATCTGCTTACTCTGATACTGGTAGTCTGAGAACTGTGATTAATAATTTAAAAAAATCTATAAAATAAAATATTTAGATTATGAACAGCACTAATAGCAAATCTGATCTGCTTAAAGATTTTAATGGAATAATATTGATAAATAAATTACCACATATAACTTCTTACGATGTTATAAGACAGGTAAAAAGAGTTTTTTTTTAAAAAAAATTGGACATGCTGGTACACTAGATCCTATAGCAGAAGGCCTGCTCATTATTTTAATAAATAAAGCTACCAAACTATTCAATTATTTTCTATCTTTTAACAAAGAATATATTGCAGATATAAAACTTGGGGTAATTACTGATACATGGGATCTTGATGGTAAAGTTTTAACCAGAAGTAAGATTGAGAACATAGATATTAAGAAAATATCCAGTATTCTGAATAAATTTACCGGAAAAATTAAACAGACGCCGCCTGTATACTCATCAGTAAAGTATAAAGGCAGACCATCATATTATTTTGCAAGAAAAGGGCAGAATATAGATTTGAAACCGAAAACAGTAAATATCCATAATCTGGAGCTTGTTTCTCTGGAAAATGATTTGCTTACTATAAAGGTGAATTGCAGTTCAGGCACATATATCAGATCTCTGGCTTATGAAATTGGAAATTTATTGGGGTGTGGCGCTTCGATAAAAGGATTAAAAAGAACGAAAATTAATGATTTTAAACTGGACAGCAGCATTAGCGTTGAAGATTTTCTGAAAGGCAAATTTAAAAAAAGTGATTTAGAATCTAGCTCATATATGATATCTATTGAAAGATTACTGGAAAAAAATCCGAGCCTTTATATAAAAGACAAATATAGATACCATATAGTGAACGGCCGCCCTGTTGATGGTGGAATGATGGAGTTCAGGAGGACCGAAGATAATAATTTATTAAAAAAGGGGATCTTTATAAAGATTAAAGATAGTAGTGAAAACATAATAGCCATACATGAGATTTTAAGTGAAAATGTATTTTCTGATATTAAGAGTAAGAAACTGACTTTAACTAAAAGTATTGTAATTTTTCGCCAGTTGAATAAAATCTAATGGTTTGAAATTTTTCTAAACAGCGGGGTATTAAGTTGTCAGAATTATTAGAATTAAAAAAAATAGATAATAGCTACTTTAAGGATAAAAATTCAGTAATTGTGATTGGTTTTTTTGATGGAGTGCATCTTGGACACAAAAGGATAATTGAAGCTTGTGTCAAAAGGGCAAAAAAAATAAACGGCTCCAGTATAGTTCTGACATTTAATAAACCTCCGCTGAATGTAATAAAAAGTGAGATGTATAAAAAACTCATAATTTCTTATGAGGAAAAAATAAAAATTATTGATAGTTTAGGAGTTGACTTTATTGTAACTGCTAATTTTGATTCCGATTTTTTTATGTTGAAACCCGGGCAGTTTTGCGA
The DNA here is from genome assembly GCA_016783995.1 of Actinomycetota bacterium. The sequence continues at coordinate 14,089 of JADHVN010000015.1, read as the reverse complement.
GGATATACTTATCGGAAAATTTTACGTAAGGGAAATTTTTGTAGGGAGTGGATTTCGTTTTGGCTTTAAAGCAGAGGGAAATGTATCTTTCCTGAAAAGATTTTTTAAGCCTTATAATATAGAGGTAAATGTAGTACCTCTCCTGAAAATAAAGGGAGAGACAATTTCAAGTACCAATACAAGAAAATATTATTCTGAAGGCAAAATAAAAAAAATAAAGAATTTATTAGGGAGGAATCTGCAAGTCGAAGGAGTTGTGGTTAGAGGAGCCGGCAGGGGGAAGAGATTAGGATTTCCTACAGCCAATATAGATGTTTGTGAGGATTTTATCACTCCAAAAGATGGTGTTTATCTGGGTACTGTTGAAATCAACGGTAATGAGAATAAATTATTTCCAGCCATTATAAATATCGGGGACAAACCAACTTTCAAAGAATCAAAAAAATGGATTGAAGCTTTTATAATCAATTTCAAAGATGATATGTATAAAAGAAAAATAAAAATTAATTTTTTAGAAAGATTAAGAAATGAAATCACATTTGAAAGTAAAGATAAATTAATCAGCCAGATGAAAATGGATTTAGAATATGCTAAAAAATATTTTAAAATAAAAAGTTAATGAACCCGGACTGAGTTTAAAGGATTTTAAAAAGTTTTTAGGATAATTTCAGTTATGAAAGAGGTCAATACCGGAATGTGATTAAATTGTAATTAGTATATAGTTATGATAGATTATAGTACGGGCAATTTTGAGGAGGTGAAAAAAGTTGGCTTTAGTCAAAGAAGATAAAAAAAAGGTTATTGAAAAATTTAAAACTCATGAGAATGATACCGGTTCTTCTGAAGTTCAGGTAGCTATTCTTACAAAAAAGATTAACAAACTTAATGAACATTTGAAGGCGAATAAAAAGGATCATCATTCTAGAAGAGGTCTGGTTATTATGGTTGGTAAAAGAAAAAGACTTCTGGGATATTTAAAAAATAATGATGTAAACAAATATAAAAAAATAATTGAAGAATTAGGATTAAGGAAATAAGTCTATATCAAAATAGTTTTTTTATATTGGTAGTTTTAAGGAGGATGTAATATAGGTGGAAAAAAGATATGAAATTGATATTAATGGAAAAAAAATGTTGTTTTCTACTGGTAAAATAGCAAGGCAGGCTAATTCAGTTTTGGTTAAATTTGGTGGAAATGGAGTTTTGGTCACAGTAGTTATGAATCAGAAAATAGCTGAAAATATAGATTTTCTGCCACTTGTGGTCGATGTTGAAGAGAGAATGTACGCTGCAGGTAAAATACCAGGAGGATTTTTTAAAAGAGAAGGAAGGGCCAGTGATAAGGCAATTCTTAATTCAAGGTTGACTGATAGGCCTCTGCGGCCATTATTTAATAAAAATATAAGAAATGAAATTCAAATAATTGCAACAGTTCTTTCATTCGATCAGGTTAATCCTTACGATATTTTAGTAATGAATGGAACTTCAATGGCTCTATGTATATCAGATATACCATTTGAAGAACCTGTAGGTGCTGTCAGGATTGCTAAAGTAGGTGAAAACTGGATAGTGAATCCAGTTTATAGTGAGATTGAAGAAAGTATTATAGATATAGTAGTAGCAGGGACAGAAGAAGCAATATTGATGGCAGAGGCAGGCGGCAAAGAAGTACCTGAAGAAGTAGTATTGGAAGCTATAGAAAGAGCGCATAATGAAATAAAAAAAATTGTTAACATTCAAAAAGAATTTAAAAAAATAGCAGGTAGAGAGAAAAGGGAAACATATAATTTTGAGTTAAATAAGGATGTTGAAAAGAGGGTAAGAGAATTAGCAGAAGAAAAAATTCAGGAAATTTTAAATAGTATTATGAAATACTCAAAAGATGATAAAAAGAAAATTTTACTGGATAATACTGATAAAGGGTATTTCCAGGATAGAGTTTCAATTATCAGAGAAGAGACTGAAAAAAAGTTAGAATCAGAATTTCCGGAGGATAAAGAAAGTATTAATGAAAGCTTAAATGAGCTTGAAAGAGAATTAGTAAGAAAAATGATTTTGGAGAAAGGCGTAAGACCTGATGGCAGGAAACCTGATGAAATAAGAGAAATAAGTTGTGAGGTAGGTTTATTTCCGGAGACAACTCATGGTATGGGTCTTTTCACCAGGGGGAAGACACAAGCTCTAACTATATTAGCATTAGGTTCAATAAGAGAAGCGCAGAAAATAGATAGTTTGGGAAAAGAGGAATTTAAAAGATATATACATCATTATAATTTCCCGCCTTTCAGTACTGGAGAAACACGGCCCCTTAGAGGACCAAAAAGAAGGGATATCGGGCATGGTGCTCTGGCTGAAAAAGCTCTAAGACCTATGATTCCAGATGAAGATAAATTTCCATATGTCTTAAGACTGGTATCTGAGATTTTAGAATCCAATGGTTCAACTTCAATGGCCAGTGTATGTGGAAGTACCCTGGCTTTAATGGATGCAGGTGTCCCCATATTAAATCCAGTTTCCGGCATAGCGATGGGTCTAATTAAAGGAGAAGATGATAAGTTTGTGATATTAGAAGATATACAGGGTATAGAAGATTTTTATGGTGACATGGACTTTAAAGTTGCAGGAACTAAAAATGGGATTACTGCACTACAGATGGATATGAAAATAAAGGGTATTAACTTAGATATTATAAAACAGGCACTGGAAAAGGCACGGGAGGGAAGGTTATTCATATTAGATAGGATGTTAGAAGTCATTCCGGAGTCTAGAAAAAGTCTGTCCAAAGCTGCACCAAAAATAACTACCTTTAAAATTCCCAAAGAAAAGATCGGCGAAGTTATTGGACCTGGTGGGAAGAATATCAAAAGCATAAAAGAAGAATTTGATTTAGATGAAATTGATATAAGTGACTATAATGGAGAAGGCATGGTTTCCATTATTTCTTCAAATGATGTTAATATTAAAATGGCCAGGAAAAGAATAGAAGGAATGTTAAAGGGTGTTGAAGATATAAAAGTGGGAGAAGAGTTTATAGGAACTGTGGTAGGAATAACCAGCTACGGAGCTTTTATAAATTTAATTCCCGGGGTAGATGGACTTCTTCATATATCCAAAGTTACAAATAAAAGAATTAAAGATGTTAAAGATTATTTAAAAATAGGTGATAAGATACTGGTTAGAGTTGGTAATGTTGATTCCAGGACTAAAAAAATAGGTCTGGAAAGAACTGATATCTGAATAAAATGATATCTGAATATTTTATTAGTGAGGTAAATTAAAAAATAGTTTCATCGAGTAGCATAAAATTTGACCAATATAAAATAACTGAATTAAATAATGGAATAAGGGTTATTAGTGAGTATATCCCTCATTTCAGGTCAATATCGTTAGGTTTCTGGGTACCGGTTGGATCCAGAAATGAAAATAGAAATATCAATGGAATTTCCCACCTTATAGAACATCTTATTTTCAAAGGCACCAGTAAAAGAAGTTATAAAGATATAGCCATTGAATTTGATTCAATGGGTGCCGAATTTAATGCTTTCACGGATAAAGAAAACTGCTGTGTCTATGCTGATTTCATTGACACCCATCTGGACAGTTGCACAGAATTATTATTTGATATTCTAACGAACCCATCTTTTTTAACAGAGCATATAAAAACCGAAAAGAAAGTAATAATTGAGGAAATAAAGATGGTAGAGGATAATCCCTCGGACAATATTATGAGTTATTTCTATGAAGCGGTTCTGGACGGACATCCTCTAAGCCTGCCAATTTTAGGCACTAATAATTCACTGAAGATGATTAAAAAATCTGCTATACTGGACTATTTTAAGGAAAAGTTCAATATTAGCGGCACGGTTATCTCAGCTGCGGGTAATATAAAGCATAAAGATTTGATAGATAAAATTAAGAAAAATGTTGGTGGAATGGAAAATAGAAAATATATAAATGATTTTACCGGACAGGAACCTCCGGATAATGGAAGTGTGAAGAAAATACATAGTAGTAAAACCAGCTCGGTTCATATGTGCTTCGGTGGCCTGGGCTGCAGGCGGGATAGTGAGGAAAAATATCCAATTTCATTATTCACAAATTTATTTGGTGGAAGTATGAGCAGCAGATTATTCCAGAAAATAAGGGAGGAGGAGGGCCTGGCTTATTCAATTTTTAGCAGCAATGCCCAGTATCTGGATACAGGGATAACAATTATATATTCAGCTTCTTCACCTAAAAATGCCGGTAGAATTTTAAAAATGATTAAAGATGAAATAGTTGATATCAACAAGCATGGAGTAAAGGAGGTTGAACTGGAAAGGGCTAAAGAAAATTTAAAAGGAAATATTGTTCTGGATGTTGAAGATATAAGTTCAAGAATGTTCAGGTTGGGAAAGGGACTTCTATTTGATAAAAAAGTTTTGACTATTAACCAGATATTAAAGAAAATAGATAAAGTAAAGCAAAATGATTTAAATGACATAGTTGATAAGTATTTTAAATTAGATAAGATGAGTCTGGTAGTAATGGGAAAACTAAATAAAGGCAGGTTATTATGAAAAAGATAGTAATATCCGGTATTTGTGGAAAAATGGGGACATCTATTTCCAGAGAGTTGATGAAGGAAGAAGAAATAGAATTAATTGGAGGTTTTGATATTGAGAATGCAGGTGTTGATATAGGTGAATTTTTAATTGGTAAAAAAACAGGGTATAAAATTTATAATTCTTATAAAGACATTGAAGAACTAAGTCCGGATATTATTATTGATTTTACTAATGCCAATGCAGCTAATAAAACTATTAATTGGGCTATTGACAATAATATAAATATAATTGTAGGAACTACTGGCTTGAGCAGAGAGGATTTAGATAGTATTGAAAATAAAGCGTTAAAATCCAATAGTAAAACACTTATCGCGCCAAATTTTTCGATTGGGGCTGTAATTATGATTAAAATCTCAAAAATGATATCAAAATATTTTGATAATTGTGAAATAATTGAACTGCATCATGACAAAAAGAAAGATGCTCCTTCCGGTACTTCTATATTGACAGCAGAACAGATAAGTCTAAGTAATAATTTTAACAAGTCCAGGTTAAAAGAAGGTGAAACCGAAACCATAGAAGGCTGCAGAGGTGGATTTACCGGTGGTGTTCATATACATAGCGTAAGACTGCCGGGACTGCTGGCGCATCAAAATGTTATTTTCGGAGCAAAAGGTCAGACTCTGTCCATAAAACATGATAGTCTGGATAGATCGTCATTTTATCCCGGAGTCATTCTTGCCATAAAAAACCTGGATAAACTTTCTAATTATACTTTTGGATTGGATAAGCTGATAGACATTTAATTGCATTATTATTTGAGGAGGATTATATGATAGATATAGGTGAGGTAATTACGGCAATGGTAACGCCATTTGATAAAAAATATAATCTTGATCTCGACTCTTGCGGTAAATTATTGAATTATTTAATTGATGAAGAAGCAAGTGATGGGATTTTACTGTCAGGTTCCACAGGAGAATCTTCAACACTGGATGATAACGAGAAGATAAAATTATTTAAATTTGCAAAGGACAATTTCGGGGATAAAGTTAAAATTATTGCCGGTACCGGTTCTAATGATACCAGACATTCTATAGAATTATCAAAAGAAGCGGCGAGGATAAGAGTTGACTGCCTGCTCCTTGTTACGCCATATTATAATAAACCTTCACAGTGGGGCCTTTTTAAACATTTCGAAGCAATTGCCAGTGAGGTTAAGACTCCCATAATAATATATAATGTTCCTTCAAGAACATCATCTAACATAAACTCGAAGACCTGTGTGGAATTATCAAAAGTTGATAATATCTGTGGAATTAAAGAAGCCAGCGGTGACATGAGACAAATTTCAGAAATAATAAGAGATACTGATGATGATTTCCTGGTATATAGTGGCAATGATGGTGATACATTACCCATATTATCCATGGGAGGATATGGAGTTATTAGTGTTGCTTCTCATATTATCGGTAAAGAGATAAAAGAGATGATAACCAGTTTTAAAAAAGGAGATTTTAGAAAAGCAGCAAAAATGCACCGGGATCTGACAGACATATTTTATGGGATTTTTATAGCCACAAATCCTGTTCCTATTAAAGAGGCATTAAATTTAAAAGGAATTAATGTCGGCCCATGCAGGCTTCCACTGTGCCCTATGGAAGATAAGGAGCTAATAGCTTTTAAGGAGATTTTAAAAAAACATAAGATAATTAATTAGTTAGAAGGTGAAATTTTGCAAATAAAGAATTATGTCAAAAAGAACTAGTTTAAAATTAATACCTCTGGGTGGCTTAAGTGGTATTGGCAAGAATATGATGGTCTTTGAAAAAGATAATCAGATTATAATTGTTGATTGCGGGATAATGTTTCCGGATGATGATATGCCGGGAATTGATTTTATAATACCGGATTTTTCATATATTAAGAAAAATAAAAATAAAATAAAAGCAATAATACTTACCCATGGACATGAAGACCATATAGGTGGTCTACCATTCCTGTTTAAAGAAATTAATGTGCCTGTATTTGGTACCCGACTTACAATAGGTTTGGCTAAAGTAAAGTTCGATAACTCACAAAATGTAATTCCTGTTAAATATAATGAGATTAATCCCGATGAGCCCTTAGATATCGGGCCATTCCATATAGATTTTTTCAGGGTTAATCACAGTGTCCCGGATGGTGTGGGATTAATTATAAAAACAGATATCGGGACCATAGTCCACACGGGAGATTTTAAATTTGATCATGCCCCGATTGATAATAGAGTTACACAATTTTCAAAAATTGCCAGAGCTGGCCAGGAAGGCGTGCTGGCTCTTTTATGTGACAGTACCAATGCTGAAGAAATAGGATTTACTCTTCCGGAAAGGGATGTGGGTAAAACGCTGCTTGAGAAATTTGAAAAGGCGGTGGGAAGAATTATTGTAGCCACTTTCTCATCACATATACATAGAATACAACAGGTACTGGATGTGGCCAATATATTGGAGAAAAAAGTTGCTATTTCCGGTAAGTCCATCCTAAAAACTATTAGAATTTCTACCGAACTTGGCTACCTGAAAATTCCTGAAGATACCATAGTTCCAATAACTAAAATTGATGAATTTCCTATAAAAAAAATAGTAATACTTTCTACTGGCAGTCAGGGAGAGCCGCTTTCAGCTCTGAACCGGATGGCTTTAGGAGAACATAAGAGAGTCAGCATTATGAAAGGAGATATGGTGATAATCTCTGCTTCTCCGATTCCGGGAAACGAAAGGGCTATATCCAATACTATTAACAGGCTTATAAAACAAGGAGCAGATGTTTTCTATGAGTCCATTGCAGGTGTTCATGTGTCGGGGCACGCTGCCCAGGAAGAGATAAAGATTATGATAAATTTAACCAATCCTAAATACTTCATTCCAATTCATGGAGAAGATAAACATAGAGTTCAGAATGCGCACATAGCAGAGTCAATGGGAATTAATGAAAATAATATTATTATAGCTGAAGATGGTGATATTATTAAAATGAATTCAAATTTATGCAGAGTTTCAAACAATTTACATCCCCAGACTATTTATATTGATGGCGTTGGGATGGGGAATATAGAAGATATGGTACTCAAAGACAGGAAAATATTATCAAGAAACGGAATTATATTTATAGTAGTTGGAATAGATTATGCAGGGAGAAGAATTTTATGTGAACCTGATTTTATTCTAAAGGGAACAATATATATTGAAAATTTAACAGAAATTCTGGATGATTCAAAGAAAATTATAAAAAATTCCCTAAAAACATGCTTTGATAATAATATGGCGGATAGAAAAATGATTGAAGATTTTATTAATGACAGGTTAGAAAAATTTATTTTTAAAAAAGCAAGAATAAGACCTATAATAATAACTAAAGTCATTAGTCCTGATAGGCATTAATTAAAATATAAGTCCTTAAAAAAATGGTTAGAAGAAATTATAGAAGAAAAAAAATAACAAAAGTTAAGAGCAGTTTAAGTTCAGGGAATTCTAGAAATAGAAAAAAATATGTTAAAAGAAGACCTGAAGTTTATGGTATTTTAATAATAATGGTTTCAGTACTACTATTTATTAGTGTGTATGGCTTTTCAGATTCTGGTTTTATAAATATATCTGTGAATAATTTTTTATCTTTTACTTTTGGAGTTGGTAAGTTCCTGGTACCTTTCATGCTTTTAATCTGGGGTTTTAGCTTCTTCCTGAGGAGGATCCGCCTGTTACCTTCAAGTTTTGGGTGGGGATTTTTTCTGTTATTTTTCTCAATACTGGGGATTCTAAGCAATAATTTCAATTATGATAATATTTTTGATGAAGTTCTGGTAAAAGCCAGGGGCGGGATTGTAGGAGCAGGGATTTTTTATGGATTATCTAAACTCTTTAGCAGCGCTGGTGCTGTGGTAGTGCTGGGTGTTTTACTGGTTATATCAATATTGATTATTACAAAGATATCCCTTATAGATATTGGTAAAAAGATAATCTACTTACTTAAAAAAATAAATTTTAAGTCTGTGGGTAATTTATTTAAAAGAAGAAGTACGGAAGACGAATATACAGTGTTAAAAAAGCCGTTAATAGATGAAAAAGAAATTTATGGCAGTGATGAAAAAATTGACTCAAAAAGAATTGAAGTTACCAGTAATGCTTACAGGGCATTTAAGGAAAAAGTTGAAACGCAGGATGAATCTATAAAAAAAATTAGCACAATTGAAGCTGCTAGTGATCAATTAAAAATACCAACAGTAAAAAGCGGTGATCTGGAAAACAACTATAGATTACCTCCTATAAATTTACTGAAGAAATCCAGGGATTTGCCTTCCAAATTATATAAGCAAGGCGTAAAGGAAAGAGTTTATATCCTGAATAGACTGTTCAGTGACTTTAATTTAGATGCCAGAATAGACAGGGTGGTTAGTGGTCCTACTGTAACCCTTTATGAAATGAAACTTTCACCGGGAGTGAAAGTTCAAAGATTACTTAGTCTGGAAGATGACTTTTGTGTTGCTCTTGGTTCACCAGATTTAAGGATTCATACTCCTATACCCGGGAAATCTGCTATTGGTATTGAGGTACCCAATATTGTTAGAAGTATTGTTACTCTGGGAGATATTTATTCTGATGATGATAAGAACTTAACTGATAATTTGTTAAATGTTCCTTTAGGCAAGAATCTCTCAGGGAATATTATTTATATGGACATAATTAAAATGCCGCATATTCTTATTGCCGGTGCTACTAATTCAGGGAAAAGCTCATGTCTTAACAGCATTATCATTTCTCTTCTTATGAAGGTAAGACCCAGTGAGGTTAGATTTATTATGATCGACCCAAAAATGGTAGAGCTCAGTATTTATAATGGAATACCTCACCTTTTATCACCAGTGGTAATAAATCCAAAGAGGGCTGCTTCAGCCCTTGCATGGGTGGTAGGGGAGATGGAGAAAAGGTTTAAAATACTGGTTGAAAGAAATTTTAAATCCCTGGAAATGTACAATTTTGAGGCAAAAAGAAATGAGAATGAGTATGAGAATTTCAAACCTTTACCGTACGTATTAGTATTTATTGATGAATTGGCTGACCTGATGATATTATCAGCATCGGAGGTAGAGGACAGCATCTGCAGGATTGCACAAATGGGAAGAGCAGTTGGTATTCATTTAATAATATCTACCCAGAGACCTTCGGTTAACATAATAACAGGGTTGATCAAAGCAAATATACCTTCAAGAATAGCATTTATGGTTACATCAAATATTGATTCCAGGGTTATCCTGGACTGTGGTGGGGCAGAAAAATTAGTTGGAAAAGGAGATATGCTATATTTACCTTATTATTCCAATAGACCAGAAAGAATTCAAGGAGCTTTTGTAACTTCAAGGGAAATAGAGATGATTTCCGGATATATAAGGAATATCAGCAGTCCTGAGTATAGTTTAGAAGTTTCAAAAAGAATAAGCGATGAAAAAAAAGATACACATGATGAAGACGATCTATTCTATGATGCTTTAAGAGTAGTTGTAGATTTCGGGCATGCATCAGCTTCATTATTACAGAGAAGGCTAAAGATAGGTTATTCAAGAGCTGCAAGAATTCTTGATCAAATGGAAGATAGAGAATTAATTAGCGCCTATGATGGTAGTAAGCCCAGAGAAGTATTAATCTCAAAGGTGGATTTAATCAAGTTATTAGAAGAAAAAGAAAATTAGAAATTTTTATAAGTTTCGAATATGAATTGTTCAATAATAAGCATAGGAACTGAACTAAATCTGGGACTAATACTGAATAAAAATTCTAAATATATAGCGGAAAGAATTACTGATCTGAGTATAGAATGTAAATATATGTTTACTGTTGGTGATAGCCTGAGCGAAATATCTAACGTATTAAGACAAAGTTTGAAATATAGCGATTTAATAATAATAAGTGGAGGATTGGGTCCTACTGATGACGATGTTACCAGAAGTGCAGTTGTTTCAACTTTGAATTTAAAACTAATAAGAGACAGGAGCCTTGATGATACCAGTCTGAAATTTATTAAAAAATCAAAGAATAAAAAAATTACCGAGAGATTGCTACGCCAATCTTATATTCCCGAAAATTCTTTTCCAATTAGACCGAGATTGGGAAGTGCTTCCGGATTCAGGATAGAATTAGGCAGCAGGCAGATAATATTCTGCATTCCGGGAGTTCCGAAAGAGATGAAAAGTATGTTTGAATATGACGTTATACCTTTCTTAGAAGATAAGAAAAGAAATAAAAGTTTAAGAGGTGATAAGTTTGAAATAAGAAAGTCTACACTTCTAACTACTGATATCAGTGAAACAGAGATAGAAGAAAAGATTAAGGAGGTTGTAAATGAAGCAAAGAAGATTAATGTTGAGATAGGGATTACTGCTGATCCAGGTTTAACAAAAATAATACTGGTGGCAAAATCACCGGACAGTGTAAAAGCTAATAAGAATTTAAAAAAAATTGAAGAGAAGATTACCAGTAAATTGGGAAACTATTTTTATGGAAAGGATGATACTTTAATTTCTGATAACTTAAAAGAAACCATAGCAAAAATTGGCGGCAGGTTAACTATCAGTATAGCTGAATCAATAACCGGTGGCCTTATAAGCAGTATTATTACCGATACACCTGGAAGTTCCAGGTTTTTCCTGGGAGGTATAGTATCTTATTCAAACTATTCAAAAATTAAATTACTTGATATAGATGAGAATATCCTGGATAAATACGGAGCTGTGAGCAGAGAAGTATGTCTGATTATGGCAGAAAAGGTGAGGAAAATTTTTAATTCTGATTACGCATTAAGCGTGACTGGATTTGCAGGACCGGAGGCGGAGTATAAAAGAGTAGGTCTGGTGTATTGTTGTATATTGGGACCTGGTGGATATGAGAAAATATTTGAGAAAAAATTTCCGGGTAATAGATGTGAGGTAAAATTCAGGACCGCACAATTTATACTAAATGAGCTCAGGGCAGCAATAGGTGAAAAGTATTATAGGAAAGAAAGAATTAGTGAAAGAAGATAAAAATAATTTTGAAAAAAGACTATTTATAGCTATAGATATTCCGGAATTTATAAAGGATAATATATATAATTTTACAGCAGCTTTGTTGAAAGAAGAAAAACAAATAAAAGTAGTATCAGCTCCAAATATTCATATAACTTTAAAATTTTTAGGGAACATAAATATAGGCAAAATAAATAAAATAGAAAAAGCTATAAAGGAGACAGCTGATACATTTAGAAGATTTAAGTATGAAATTAATGGAAAGATAAATGCATTTCCAGGCCCAAATAATGCCAGAGTTGTTTTTTTGGAGATAGGTAATGGGGGAAGGCAAATATCTGAAATTTATAATGAGTTAGAAAATAATCTTAGCATGGTTAAAATAAGAAAAGAAAAAAGAAAGTTTTTTCCCCACATTACTATTGCCAGAATAAAGAATAAAAAGAATATAGAACAACTTGTAAATAACCATGAAATGGATTCAGTTGACTGGTTGGATTGTTTAGAAATTACATTATTTGAAAGCCGGCTGAAACCCAAGGGAGCTGAGTATGCTATTCTTAATAAATTTAGTCTAAAATAAAAAAATATTTTTTAAATTTAATTTTACTATTTAAAAATATTTTTAATATGTTAAAATAGGCTTATGGACAATTGCACATAAGATAATATTTATTTATTATATCATTTTTACATGAGTGTTATTTATTGGAGGGTTTAATATGGATAGGGAGAAAATTATTGATGATACAGTATCTCAAATTGAAAGGAAGTATGGTGGCGGCGCCATAATGAAATTAGGAGATAAAAGTTCAATAATGGATATAGGGTATATATCTACCAATTCTTTAGAACTTGATATAGCATTGGGAATAGGAGGAATTCCCAGGGGAAGAGTTACTGAAATTTTTGGACCAGAAGCTTCAGGAAAAACAACCCTTGCTCTGCATATTATTGCGAATGCTCAAAAAGGTGGGGGTATAGCAGCTTTTATAGATGCTGAGCATGCATTAGATCCCGGTTATTCCAGAAATGTGGGTGTTAATATTGAAGAGCTTCTACTGTCTCAACCAGATAATGGTGAACAGGCTCTGGAAATATGTGAAATTCTATTAAAAAGCGGTGCACTGGATGTAATAGTGATAGATTCAGTTGCTGCTCTCGTGCCAAAAGCGGAATTAGAAGGCGAAATAGGAGACTCTCATGTAGGACTTCAGGCAAGATTGATGTCACAAGCTTTAAGGAAAATAACCGGGGTGGTAAGTAAGACCAAAACTTCAGTAGTTTTTATTAACCAGCTTAGAGAAAAAATAGGAGTTATGTTCGGCAACCCGGAAGTAACGCCTGGGGGCAGAGCTTTAAAATTTTATGCATCGGTAAGAATAGATATTAGAAGAATTGACAGCATTAAGAGTGGAACAGATGCCGTTGGTAATAGGATACGGGCAAGAGTAGTGAAAAATAAAGTAGCGCCTCCTTTTAAAAGTGCTGAATTCGATATAATGTATGGAAGGGGAATATCCAGGGAAGGAAGTGTATTGGATGTGGGTGCTGAGATGGGAATTATAGATAAAAGCGGTTCATGGTACTCATATAAAGATGAACGCATCGGACAGGGCAGGGAAAATGCAAAAATGTTTTTAGTTCAGAATATCAAGGTAATAGATGAAATTGAAGAAAAAGTTAAAAGTATGCTCAATATAGATACCGGTAAAAAAGAAAAGAAAGATATTGTAAAAGAAAAAAAATAAATTTTTATAAATATAAATATACTGTGTCTCTGCTGGTGTATATGCTACCTGTTGCCATATAAAAATCTGCACATATAAAAATCTGCTATTGACTTATACCACCTTAATGTTATAATCTACTACGCTAAATAAGTGTTGCATTAAATTTTACATTCAACTGAAAACTTCTTTTGTATTTTTATTGACAATTAGAATTTATTGTGATACTTTGCTGCAGGTTATTTTTTGTTCTTTGAGAACTAAATAGTGTAAGTGTCTTTGAGCAAATTTCGTGAGAATTAATAGTTTTTTTTGAGAGTTTGATCCTGGCTCAGGACTAACGCTAACGGTGTGCTTAATACATGCAAGTCTAACGAGCAATGTGAGAGTGGCAACACTCCTGCAAAGCTAGTGGCGAACGGGTGAGTAACGCGTAGGTAATCTACCTTAGAGATTAGGATAACCTTCCGAAAGGAAGGCTAATACTAAATATTTTATATTTTTCGCATGATTAATATAACAAAGGTAGCCGCAAGGCCTCCGCTTTAAGATGAGCCTGCGTCCTATTAGCTTGTTGGTAAGGTAATGGCTTACCAAGGCTATGATGGGTAGCCGGCCTGAGAGGGTGATCGGCCACACTGGGACTGAGATACGGCCCAGACTCCTACGGGAGGCAGCAGTAGGGAATATTGCGCAATGGGCGAAAGCCTGACGCAGCGACACCGTGTGAAGGATGAAGGTCTTCGGATCGTAAACTTCTGTCAATTGGGGAC
>JADHVN010000014.1 GCA_016783995.1 Actinomycetota bacterium | reverse complement strand
GATCCGGCGGCTCAGTGTGGAATGGCCGTCGCTCAACGGATAAAAGGTACTCCGGGGATAACAGGCTTATCTCCCCCAAGAGTCCATATCGACGGGGAGGTTTGGCACCTCGATGTCGGCTCATCGCATCCTGGGGCTGAAGCAGGTCCCAAGGGTTTGGCTGTTCGCCAATTAAAGCGGTACGCGAGCTGGGTTTAGAACGTCGTGAGACAGTTCGGTCCCTATCCTCTGTGGGCGTAGGAGAATTGAGGAGATTTGTCCCTAGTACGAGAGGACCGGGATGAGCAAACCTCTAGTATGCCAGTTGTTCTGCCAAGGGCATTGCTGGTTAGCCAAGTTTGTAAAGGATAAGTGCTGAAAGCATATAAGCACGAAGCCTACTCCAAGAATAGTTCTCCCATCCATTAATGGAGTAAGATCCCATGTAGAACACATGGTTGATAGGTTAGAAGTGTAAGCATAGTGATATGTTTAGCTGACTAATACTAATAGATCGAGGACTTGATTTAATTAGATTGCTATGGAGCTTTGAGAGAATATTTTAAGAAGAAAATTTTTATTAGTTTACGGTGGTTATAGCGAAGGGGAAACACCTGTTACCATCTCGAACACAGAAGTTAAGCCTTTCAGCGCCGATGGTACTGCACTGGTAACGGTGTGGGAGAGTAGGTCGCCACCGTTTTTTTATATGTAGATTTATAAATTTTTTAAGACCTCTGATAAAATTTCCAATATTCTAAAATTTTTCTAAATATCCACCATTTATTGCAAGTTTATCTAAAATATGTGATATTTATACAAATTTTTTAAAATTATTATTAAATTTTAGAAATTTATCTATTATTGGTAGTATTTTAATAATAATTACTGTATAATAAGAAAAATTAAAAATATTTTAAAAAATATAGCTATTTTTTTAAAATAATTAGAAATAGATAATTCTTTATAAGCAATTTAAATTAGCAAAAAGTGAAAAAGATATATATCTGAGTAGATAATTGTTTTTTTTATTAGGGTTTAGTTGAGAAATAGTAATATATTATTAAAAACTTTAGGTAAATAAAGATGGAGAAAAACATGAAATCAATAAGGGAAAAATGTAATAACGAAAATTATGAAAAATTAGTTAAGCTTGGCAATAATTATTTTTATGAATTTATTGAAAAATTTGTAAAGCTTCTTAACCCACAAACAATTTTTATATGTGATGATTCCAAAGAAGATTTTAATTATATAAGGAATAAGGCAATAAGGGACGGAGAAGAGAAAAAACTGGCAATAAATGGTCACACAATGCATTTTGATGGAATAAATGATCAGGCCAGGGATAAGAAAAAAACCAAGTTCATTGTGCCAGAGGGAGTAAATTTTGGAAAAGGATTAAATATTATCAATAAAAGTGAAGGTCTAGAGGATATTGAAAACATAATGGAAAATATTATGGCAGACAGGGAATTGCTTATAGTATTTTTTGCATTAGGCCCCGCTAATTCACCTTTTACTATTCCTGCAGTGCAGCTCACTGATTCCAGCTATGTGGCACATTCAGAAACCATACTTTACAGGCCCGGATATAAAGAATTTTTAAGATTGGGAAATTATGATAAGTTTTTTAAATTTGTTCATTCAGAAGGTGAGCTTGAAAATGCGGTTAGCAAAAATATTGATAAAAGGAGAATCTATATAGATACAGAAGAAGATATTGTATATTCAATGAATACCCAATACGGTGGGAATACTCTTGGACTCAAGAAATTAGCAATGAGGCTTGGGATCAACAGAGCATCAAAAGAAGGTTGGCTGACAGAGCATATGTTTATTGCCGGAATTCATGGACCGAAAGATAGAGTAACATATTTTGCAGGTGCTTTTCCGTCTATGTGCGGAAAGACTTCTACTGCGATGCTGAAAGGCGAGACAATTATCGGAGATGATATTGCATATATAAGAAATATAAGTGGAAAGGCCAGAGCTGTAAATGTAGAAGTTGGTCTTTTTGGGATTATTCAGGATATCAACCCTGAAGACGACCCTATTATATGGGAAATATTAAATGGTGAAAATGAGCTTATATTTTCAAATAGTTTAATGACTGAGGATGGAAATGTCTTCTGGAATGGGAAACCCGGTAATGTACCTGAGAAAGGGATAAATTATTCAGGCCGGTGGTATCCAGGAAAAACTGATGAAGACGGGAATGAAATAGGTCCATCTCATAAAAATGCAAGGTTTACTGCAAGCCTTAAGAATCTTTCTAATCTTGATCCGAACTATGATAATCCTAATGGAGCTGAGCTTGGTGGAGTTATTTATGGCGGCAGGGATTCTGATACATGGATACCGGTTCAGGAAGCGTATGACTGGACTCACGGAATAGTTACAATAGGAGCATCAATAGAGTCAGAGACCACAGCAGCTACATTGGGAAAAACAGGAGTAAGAACATTTAACCCCATGTCTAATCTTGATTTTCTTTCCATTCCAATTGGAAGATATATAGGGATAAATATTAAATTTGGGACCGGATTAGAGAAGCAGCCAAAAGTGTTCAGTGTAAATTATTTCCTAAAAGGAAATGACGGAGTTTTTTTAAATTCAAAGTTGGATAAAATGATCTGGCTAAAATGGATGGAATTAAGAGTAAATAATGAAGCTGATGCTATTAATATTGAAACTGGATTCATACCAGAATATGATGATTTAAGGAAATTGTTTAAAAAAGTTTTAGACAAAGATTATAGCCGTGAAGATTATATAAAACAGTTCACTGTTAGAATTCCAGAAAATTTGTTAAAAATAGAAAGAATATCCAGAATATATAAAGATCTTAATGAGGAAATACCATCAGAGTTTTTTAAGATAATGGATGAACAGAAGTCAAGGCTGCAAAAGCTGCAGAGCGAAAAAGGAGATTATGTTTCTCCATTTGATTTTTAAATAATGGATTGCTACCCAACTTTCAAAATAATTATCTAAAATCATTAAATTTTAGGTTATCAATTTATTTGTTTATTACAGTATTCTATTTAATATACTTAATTCCTTGTTATAGTGACCTAATTCCATTCAATTAATGCTACCGGAAAATAATTGCTTTTTTGTTAATCTATTATTTATCAAATTTGTACATGACTAGCCCGGTACATGGCTTGGGATAAAAATAAGTTGATTTCTGAGGCATAATTTTTCCCTGGGTTGATAATTTTTCCACATCTTCTATATCAGGAGCATTTAAAATTATTCCGATATCAAATTGCTTGCTATTTATAATTTTAAAAACTTCTTCAATAGAATGAATAAATTGTATATTTTCAATATCGTATTCAGCGAGTAATTTATTCAGAAGTAATTTATGAAGAATGTTTACGTCTAAGTTTTCATATTCAAGATCAAGATTGATAGTTTCTGGATATATTTTTTCGATATTTGATTTTAAAGTTAAGAAATAAACATCTTTTTTATTAAAATAAAAACAAAAGCTCTTTTTACTTTTTAATTTGGAATTTAACATTTTTTTCTTTATTAAATCGCAAAAAGGTGTGTTAATAATCTCAATATAAAAAGAATCACTAATATTTTCAAGGATTATTTTTAGTCCAGGATAGCTTTTAAATTTTATAACTCTATGAGTTGGATGTATAGAAATATTTTTTTGATTGCTAGAGATATAAAGGGTCAGGATATAGTCTTCGGGTATACAATCTTTAGATTTATTTTTATCCCGAACCTCTTCCCTATAAATTCTTGATGTTTCGTACCTGTGATGTCCATCAGCTATAAGCAAGGTTTTTTCCTTCATCAATTTAATTATATTATCAATAGTTTTTTTATTATTAATTTTCCAGAGTTTAAATTTTAAAGTGGAGTCATACTCAGCCACTATGTCTACAAATGGTTTTTTAATAGATTCTTTTTTTAGTATATCATATACATTATTACCTGAATCATTATAAAGAGTATATATAAGTCCGAAATTAGTTCTACAATTTTTAAGTAAATTTAATCTATCCTGCTTTGGCTTCAGTAGGGTTTTTTCATGACGTAATATACTGCCTTTTTTGTAAGATTCAATCTTTGTTAAACCTACCAGTCCTATAATACTTTTTTGCTTATTTTTATCTGTGAATGATTCTTCAATTAAGTAAAAACATTTTTCTCTATCTTTTTTTAAAATATCCTCTTTTAGCCATTTTTCAAGGGTATCTCTTGCTGTTAAATACTTGTCTTTATTATTTTCTTCATCAGGTAGGATAAGATTAACGATATTGTAAGGATTTGATTTTTTTAGTTTGCCCTTAAGCTCAGGTGAAATAACATCATATGGGGGTGAGACTGTACTGGATATTTCAATAATTCTTTCCTGATTATAAAATAACCCTTTAAAAGGTAATATATCTACCATGTTCTTTCCTTTTTTGTTTTTTTACTTTTATTAATTGTGATTATACAATTTAGATCTAAAATAAATTACAGATATATAAATATAAAATTAATCTAAAATAATATCAACACTAAATAATACTTGATTTGAATTATTGTATAATATAAAAGACTGTAAGGAAAAGATTTTTTACGAAATTTTTTTAGATTGTAAAATTGACATTGGATAATATATTAAAGTAGTATAATACAACTTGGTTTAAAATAATGTAAATGTTACTTGATGAAAGGTTGTTAAATGAAGATAGATATTGTTGAAAATGTTTTACAATACAATAAAGATGAGGCGGATAAGAATAGAAAAATCTTTAAAAAAAATAATATTTTAGTATTTAATTTGCTTTCTTCTCCTGGTGCAGGAAAAACATCTCTGATAATAAAAACCATTGAAAAGATTGGTAAAAGAAAAAAGATTGGTGTAATTGAAGGAGACATATCATCTACACATGATTCTAAAAAGATTAAAAAATATATAAATGATGTTGTACAGATAAATACAGGAGGAACCTGTCACTTAAATGCTTCAATGGTTGCAAAAGCAATTGGGAAATTAAAACTGGAGGAATTGGATATTATTTTTATAGAGAATGTTGGGAATTTAATATGTCCGGTTAGTTTTGATCTTGGTGAAGATTTTAAAGTAGTTATTTCATCCGTTAACGAAGGTGATGATAAGCCTATAAAATACCCTCCTATATTTATAAAAAGTAATTTAGTGGTATTAAACAAAATTGATATGCTGGCAGTAAGTGATTTTAACAGCAGTTTCTTTAGTAAAAAGGTAAAGGAACTAAATCCTAATGTAAAAATAATAAAGTTATCCTGTCAGAGTTGTGAAGGATTGGAAGATTGGATAAACTGGATAATTAATAAAAGCTAACCTCTTATATTTTTTAATAACAGAATCATTCCTTTTTAGATATTTTTAAAGTATCAATATATTTTTTTATAATGAAAAGCTTCTAAATCTTGCATATTTTTAGTGAATTAAAAGATATTGTCAGCCAATTCTATTTTCTCTGAAGACATTGCGTTTATTGTTACTAATTAGCAACAAACTTATTACAAAACTATTACAAAGTTACCTGTTTGGAGTACATTTTTAGTCTGCCGTTAAACCACCAGACTTTAGTCTGGTGATGGATAGGCTGTCCAGACCTAGTCTGGGCGTCTCGATTTTGGAGAGTAGCAAAAGAAGCCCCCGACTTCAGTCGGGGGAGGTTCACTGAGGCAACTCAAGTTATTGACATTGATAGCTATAAATGTTAGCTTATTTAAAAACTTTTTTATGTTATTCGATTAAGAATAATTAAAATAAATATTATAGGAAAGGAGATTGTATGCTTTATAAGATCCTGAAGAAAGAGGATTATATAGATTTTATAGAAAAGTTAATTTCCGAATACGAGTTTATTGGACCTAAGAAAAAAGATAAAGTATTCCATGATTTTGTTCACATTAAAGATTTAAAAGAGCTGGATACTGATTATAAGAAAACCACAATTGCACCTGCAAAAAAATTACTTTTCCCTCCGACCGAAGAGTTAGTGGAATATGAAGTAGGGGATGTTATAAAGGTTAGACCGTTGGTTGAAAGTAGTGAGAAGATTTTATTTGGAGTTGATGCTTGTGATATTAACGGAATGAATTTTATGGATTGGATTTTCTCAACTGAATTTATTGATGAGAATTATTTTACAAAAAGAAGAAAATTAATAGTAATTGGAAAAGATAGGGAACCTTCTGAAACATGCTTTGCACTTAGCATGGGAGCGGAATATGCAAAAGATGGATTTGATATTTTTTTAACGGAACTAGAAGACAGATATTTTGTAAGAATTGCAACTTTTAAAGGAAATGAAATTATTGGAAAAATTGCAAAAATTAAGGATGCAACAGATGGTGACTTTAGAGATTATAATAAGTTTATGGATGATTACAGGAGTAAATTTAAATTAAAAGTAAATATTGATAATTTTTATGATGATTTTGAATTTATCTACAACGATGAAAAATTTTGGGAAGAAGTTTCTAAAAATTGTTATAGCTGCGGATCATGTAATCTGGTATGTCCAACATGTTTTTGCTTTAATGTAAAAGATGATATGCAGCTTAATTTAAAAGTAGGAAATAAAATGAGAGAATGGGATTCCTGTATGATACCAGAGTATGGATTGGTTGCAGGTGGACATAATTTTAGACCTACAAAAGAAAATAGATTAAAGCAGAGATACAGATGCAAATTAAAGACATTTGTTGATAAATATGGGAAGTATGCCTGTGTTGGATGCGGCAGATGTATTGAGGCGTGCTTGGCTAAAATTAATATTGTAGAAGATATTAATTCAATTAAGAAAGAGGTGAGTGTATAAATGGTTCTTGAAGTAAAAGCAGAAAGTAAAAATACCATATATGTTCCTGATGTAGCAAGGATCACTCGTATAGAGCGGCTAAGTCCTACAGAAAAAGTATTTAAAATAGTATTTGATGATGAGGAAATAAAAAATAAATTTGAATTCAAACCAGGACAATTTGTTGAATTAACAGTATTTGGTCTGGGAGAAGCACCTTTTTCAATTATCTCCAATCCAAAAAATAGGGATTTCTTTAAGCTTTGTATAAGAGATGTGGGAGGCGTTTCACGAGCTCTTCATGATATGGAAGAAGGGGGAAAAGTTGGCATAAGAGGACCTTTTGGAAACGGCTATTTCCCTTACGAAAAGATGAAAAATCAAAATGTTCTCTTAATTGCTGGTGGATTAGGGCTAGCGCCATTAATGTCACTGATAAGATACATTTTACACTATAGGGAAGATTATAAAGAAATAATGGTGATATATGGTGCAGTGAATCCTGGGAGTATCTTATTCAAGAATGAAATTCAATATTGGAGCAATCGTGGTGATATTTCATTATGTCTTTCAGTAGATAATCCTGATGATAAATGGACTGGAGAAATTGGGGCTTGTACGAAGTTGATACCAAGAGTGATTTTTCCTCCGGATGATACTTATGCTGCAATGGTTGGTCCTCCAGTTATGTACAAGTATGTAGTTTATGAACTAGAGAAAAAGAAGTTTAAGCCTGAAAATATTTTTCTCTCTTTAGAGAGAAGAATGGAATGTGGAGTTGGAAAGTGCAACCATTGTCATGTAGGCAATAAACTGGTATGTGTTGATGGCCCTGTTTTTAGTTTGTGGGAAATAAGAAATCTAAAGGAGGCTATATAATGAATAAGCCAAAAGTAGGAGTTTTTGGATTTACCGGGTGTGGCGGATGCCAGTTAGAAATACTGAATCTCGAAGACCAATTATTGGATTTGGTAAATGCTGTTGAAATTGTTCATTTTACAGAGGCTATTACGGAACATAGTGATAATTATGAAATTGCCCTTGTAGAAGGTTCTATAACCACCAAACACGGGGTTGAAAAGATTAAGAAAATTGGTGATATTGCAAAAATAATAGTGGCAATTGGAGCATGTGCAGCAACTGGTGGATTGAACTGCTTGAAGAACTTGTATGGATTGGAAAAAGCAAAAGAGCTGGTATATGGAGATAAAAAAGATTGGATAGATTCTATTGAAGTAAAGCCGGTTGATACATATGTAAAAGTTGATTATTACGCTAGAGGTTGTCCTCCTAACAGATTTGAGATTGTAGATATAATAAAATCACTTATTATAGAGAAAAAACCTGAAATACCCAATTATCCTGTTTGCATAGAATGTAAAAGAAATGGAAATACCTGTGTTTATGAATTAGGAATAACATGCCTGGGTCCTATATCAAGAGCAGGTTGTAATTCCAGATGCCCCAATAGTGCTATAGGTTGTGAGGCTTGTAGAGGTATAATTGATGATCCAAATGTAAATGCCCAAAAAGATTTACTTTCAGAATATGGACTAACTGTAGAGGATATCATGGAAGAATTTAACCTATATAATGCCTGCAAGGGGAAAACTATAGGGCAAAAAACAAATAGTTTTGGAGGCTTATTATAATGGTAAATAATTTAAATATAGAAGTATCACCATTATCAAGAGTAGAAGGTCATGGGGACTTGATCCTGGATGTGAAGGGTAAAAAGATTGAGAAGTTGATATTTAGAATACCGGAATCACCAAGATTCTTTGAAGCAATGCTTGTTGGGAGAAAATATGATGAACCATCACATATAACTTCAAGAATATGTGGTATTTGCTCGGTAGCTCATACATGTGCTTCACTGAAAGCTTCTGAAAAAGCGCTGAATATTATACCATCCGAGCAGACCATAAAGCTTAGAAAACTTATAATGCACCACGAGTGTATTCAGAGTAATGTTTTACATGTATATTTTTTAGCAGCACCAGACTTTTTTGGGGTAGGAAGTGTGTTACCATTAGTTGAAACTCATCCTGAAGTTGTAAACATTGCTCTAAGAGCTAAAATGATGGCTAATGAAATGGTTAGAATTATTGGCGGAAGAGCAGTTCACCCTATTAGAACTGTAGTTGGAGGATTTACAAAGCTTCCGACCATGGAAGAGATGGAAATGATGAGAGAGATGTTGGAAGCAAGTTATCCTGATCTGGAAGCGTCTAAGGAAGTATTTAAGACTTTAAAACTTCCTGATTTTGAGAGAGAGACAGAATATATTTCTATAAGTGATCCTGTAGATTATGCCCTTTATGATGGTAATATTAAATCAACTGACGGTTGGGAAATAGATGATCAAGACTACCTGGATAAGATTAATGAAGAAATAGTGCAGCATTCTACTGCCAAGCATTGCTGGGCAAGCAGAGATGCATTTATGGTTGGTGCTCTTGCTAGATTTAATAATAATTACGAGAGGTTTACTGATAATGCTAAAAAATATGCTGAAGAACTAGGACTTAGAGCTCCTTGTTATAACACATTTATGAATAATATTGCCCAATTTGTGGAAATTGTTCACAATATTGATGATAGCATAAGATTAATTGATGAAATTCTAGAGGA
The DNA here is from genome assembly GCA_016783995.1 of Actinomycetota bacterium. Next base: position 9,025 of record JADHVN010000014.1, on the reverse strand, counting down.
AGGTCTTGATGAAGATAAAGCAATGTTAGATATTAAACCCAGGGCAGGTAGAGGTGTTGGAGTTGTAGAGGCTCCAAGAGGTCTGCTTATCCATGATTATACTTATAATGAGATGGGTAGAGTTGAAAAGGCTAATTTGATAATTCCTACAGGAATGAATTATGCAAATATGGAAAAAGATATGCATGTATTAGTTACGACTATAATTAATAAGAACGAAGATGAAATTAAGTTGGCTTGCGAGATGATGATAAGAGCTTATGACCCTTGTATCTCATGCTCAACTCATTTTCTGAATGTAAAATTGGTAAATAAATAAAATTTTGTAACTATTTACAACAAATGAAACATATTGTTATAATTAATCCTGAGGAGAAAAATAGATCAGATATTTTTTTGGTATTTTTTATAAGGAGGAATTGAGATGTTTAAAGAAATTAATGATGTAAAGAAAGTTTGTAAAACCATAATTTCAAGGTCGGATAATATTAAGAATTTAGCGACGGAACTGGAAAGCCTAATGGATGAGGTCAAATCTAAAACAAGTCAAGAAGAAGCTGTAAACATAACCTTGGACATAAGGAAAGAGTTAACAAATTTATTCATCTTAAACTCCAATATAGAAGATAGTTTTAACACAATTAAAAAAATATTTGATTCTCTAAAAGAACTTAAAAGTTCTTAAAAATTGTTGGCAAGGTTGGCAGAAGTTTTAATGTTTCTGTAAAAAGCTTCTTAATCTCTTAGAAATAGAATTTAGTGAAATTGATGACTGGAATTGTTGTGGAGCCACACCCGTTTATAATATTGACTCTATTTTATATGAAAAAATTATGTCCCATGTGTTGGTTTTACTTTTTCTTAAGCATACCTTTTGTTCTTTTGCAAACGTCGGCAAAGGTAACTCCTTCTAAAATTTTGGCGATAGCGTTACGTACATCTAACAATACACTATAAAGCCCGCAGTTTTTTTCTTCAGGACAACTTATATGTGCCAATTTGCTTACACAGCTCAACGGAGCAAGGGAGCCATCAATAATACGAATAACCTGAGCAAGAGTAATTTCTCCTGGATGCTTAATTAAACTATATCCTCCGCCAATGCCACGTCTACTTTGAAGTAAACCGGCCTTTTTAAGCTCAAGCAAAATCTGTTCTAAGAATTTCTCTGGTATTTTTTCTTTTTCTGATATTTCATGAATCTGGACAGAGTTCTTTTTATAGTTTAAGGAAAGATATATCATTGCTCTTAAGGCATATTCTCCTTTTTTTGAAAGTCTAATTTTACCCCACCTTTTCTTAAAATTTCTTTCTCTGGCAATATTTCCTGAAGGACTGTGGAAATAGTCTTGTCAATATTTGCCTTTACCTTTTTCGAAAATTCAGTACCAAGACTTATTATTTCCGGCTTAATGTCTATCGATATAATTTTGTAGCTTGATAAGTACCTACTCCTTCATCCTTTGGAAGTGGATTCCCTGCGCCAAAAATTAATATATCCTTTATTTGTAATTTACCTCAACTAAATGAACCGAACAAGAAATACAGGGATCGTAGGCTCTTACTACCATCTCTAATTTATCTGATAGGGATTCCTTAGACTTGTTAATAAGCCTCTCGACAGAAACTCTGAGGTCTTTCTCCATATTGGCTAAATTTTGTGCTGTAGGTGTAATGACATCGGCGCTGACAAGACTTCCTTTCTTATCAAAGGCATAACTATGAAACAACATGCCCCGCGGTGCCTCACAAGCAGCTGTTCCTTTGCCGGATTTAACCTTTATTTTAGCAGGTCTTTCATCTTTTATTCCATATTCAAGAAGCTGTTCTATAATCTCAAGTGACCTTTCAACAGCGTATACCAATTCAACAGCTTGAGCGATGTTGTTGTGAAGCACATTTTGTGATGGCAAGTTCAAACCTAATTTTTCCATGGCCTTTTTAGCCTCACCAGTTAGCTTGTGCCCATTTAACATTATCCTTGCCAGAGCACCTACCATAAATGGTTTGTTTTTAAATTGGCTGTGTTTTGCGTGAGAATGTAGAACAACTTTTTCGTTACAGACTTCTTTATACTTACTTATATCAATTGAGTCACCAGTCGATAAGATTATCTTATCTCCAAAAAAGCTATATTTGACATCAATAGAATCCAGCGCTGCGTAAACTGTTAGCGATTCAGTGAAGCTAGGAATTTTCAAAGTAGCCATTAGATCTATAGAGGCTGAAGCTTGTTGTAATCCCTTTTCCAATTGCTTTTTTAAGTCCAGGAGTAGTTCTTTATCAGGTAACTTCCCAAAGCCACCTATCACTGCATTTACAGGATGAACTGCTCTACCACCTATCATCTCCTGGATGGTATTTCCAAGTTTTTTTAAATCCAAACCCATTTTCACTAGTTCGGGCTGATCGGCTGCTAAACTAATAGCTCCTGTATAGCCCAGATAGTCTGGTACTGCCAAACAGAATAGGTGAAGAGCGTGACTTTCGATATTCCCTCCCTGGATTAAAAGATCCCGCAATAGGGCAGTTTGAGGCGTTACCTTTACGCCAAAGGCATTCTCTATGGCCATCAAGGAAGTTATTGTATGAACTGCAGAACAGATAGCACATATCCGTGATAATATCGGCGGGATCTCATCATAATACCTCCCGATTACGAGGGGTTCAAAAAAACGACTCCCCTCAAAGATGTCCACGTTTACCTGCGAAACTTTTCCATCTTTAATATCAACGGTAATACCACCATGTCCTTCGACTCTACATAAATGACTAATGACTATTGACTTGTTCATTACATTATTCCTTTTTAAATTGTTTCTGCAAAATCTCAGCTTGAGAAGAAAAACTTCGCAATCTATTTTCTATATCTCTCAGGGTAAATCCTTTTTCTCTCAATATCTTAATCTCGGAAGCAACATTAGCCTCATCTACAGGACCCCTGCATCCACGACAAGGGATGTTGTAACCCGGGCAATGGGCACCACAACCAGCCATAGTTATAGGCCCCATGCACAATTCATTTCTCCCAACTAACATGCAAACATATTCGTTCATTTTACATTCTGTACATACCGCATAACTGGGCAGCAAAGGTGGGTCGCCATGTAACAAATAGGCAACTGCCTTTAAGAACTGCTCTTTCTCTATTGGGCATCCTGAAATAGATAAGTCAACCTTAATGAAATTCTTCAAAGGCTGAGCTGGGATACTTTTAAAAGACCTACCCTTTGTGCCGTAGACCTTCTCTAAAAATTCTCCTCGCGGAACATCGTTTCTCATAGCTGGAAGCCCACCCCATACAGCACAGGTGCCAAGGGCAATAAGTAATTTTGACCTTTGCCTGATCTTCTTCAACGACTCTTCATCCTCAGGTTGGGTTACTGCTCCTTCTACAAACGCAATACCTAACTCGCATTCCTCATCATTTTTAGTCATAGCTGTAGGAAAACACCTAATATCTATAGCACCAAAGATATCAATAAGCTGGTCCTCACAATTTAAAATCACTATCTGCTCACCAGCACACCCTGTCAATCCAAATATACCAACTTTTGGTTTCATCATAACCATCCTTTATTCAACCATTTCCGGGAGGTTTATTGCATCCCAATAAGTAAATATGGGTCCATCTATGCAGGTATATTTATAGCCTATGCTACAATGCCCACACTTACCTATACCGCATTTCATCTTTCTTTCCAGAGACATCAATATCCTATCCCTGGAGAAATTTCTCTTTAGTAACTCCCTTAGAACAAATTTATACATAATAGGAGGACCGCATAGAGCAGCATAGGTCGTAGCAGGGTCAAGTTCTACATAATCAAACAACTTTGTTACCACCCCGAAATGGGCCTTCCATATTCCTTCCTCATCTTTATCCACTGTTAACAAACACTTAATATCAGGTCTGTCAATTAGTCTTAAAAGTTCGTACTTGAATAACATCTCATCAGGGGTTTTTGCGCCAAGCATAAATATAATATCTTTGAATCTGGCCCGGTTGTCCAGTGCATACCAGAGAAGAGACCTTAAAGGAGCCATACCTAAACCACCTGCTATAATTAATAAATTATTGTCCTCTAACTTCTCAATGGGAAAACCATTACCATAAGGGCCTCTGATTCCAACTAATGCATTTAAAGGTAATCTATATAAAGCATTAGTTACCCTCCCAATTTTTCTCACACAGAGCTCAATAATCCCCGGCCGGGTAGGCGAGGAGGATATCGAAATAGGTGCTTCACCACTACCTATTACACTCAACTCAACGAATTGGCCAGGTCTATAAGTAAAATTCGAAACTGTCTTGGGATCTTCAAATTTTATCTGAAACAAAACATGATCCTGAATTTGTGGAAGAACGTTGATAATCCTGGCTAAGTATGGCTGATGTATATCATTTTTTACTTTTGCCATGGTTGAGTGAGTACTCATAATTTTACACCTCGTATTTTATTAATTACCTCTACAATATCTATATTAGCAGGGCATGCCTCTATACAACGTCCGCATCCTACGCAACTTGGCCTTCCATATTGGGCAACAAATCCCCTCTGTTTATGGAAAAACCTATTCTTAACTCTGGATGACCGCTCTGCTCTAAAATTATGCCCACCAGCAACCAATGCATAATCCTTAAATAGGCAGGAATCCCATTGTCTTTTGCGCACTCCATGGTTGGCATCCAGATTAACTTCATCGAATACATCATAACAGTAGCAGGTTGGACAGACCATAGAACAACTACCGCAGCCAAGACACTCCTTGCCAATCTCTTCCCACACTTTGCTTTCATACTCCAAATCCATTATCTCTGGCAAGTCACTAAGTTCGATATCCACCTTGAAAAGATTTTTCTTCTCATCAGACCTCCTTTTATATTCCACTATATCCATTCTATCCACTCCTTTAAAAAGGCCTTTAGTCTCACACACCATGTCATCTCCACGGCCTGTACCTACCCTAACCAAATAGGAGTTACCAATATCCGATAAAAACAGGTCAAAACCATCCTCTACAAAGTCTGCCCTCATTGAGCGGCAGAAACATTTATCATCCGGGGTACAATCCAATCCGATTATGGCAACATTCTTTCTTCGGGTGAAATAGCGGTTGTCTACAAATTCTCCTGCAAAGACTAAATCAAGTATCTTAATAGCATAGATATCGCAAGAATGAAGTCCAAAGACCACATATTTTTTTCTCAATGCTTCTGTTAACGATTGGTAGCCCTCCTGTTGAGAAAACTTAAATAGATTATCAGTTGGTGGATGTAAATATTTCTTGGGTGGCAATATAGTCCTGGTATACTCAAGCTCTATCTTGGAGAAATCAGTAAGTTTTGAGAAAACAAATTGCTTATCGCCTTTTTTAACAGGGACATGTACTTCACCGAAATTATTCAAACTGAATATAAATTCATTTAAATTTTTCTTATCTAACTTTAGTATTTGCATGGTCTTAATTAGATTCTTTCTTAAATTTTGGTATAATGATAAAAAAGGTACTACCTTTTCCTAATTCGCTTTCAACCTTGATGGAACCAGAGTGCGCCTCCACTATCTTCTTGACAATAGATAGGCCCAAGCCTGTGCCAGTAATATGGCGAGTCCTGTCACTTTTGACTCTGAAAAATTCATCAAATATAAATGGGAGATTTTCTTTAAGAATACCTATGCCTGTATCAGAAACCTCTACGACTATATGATCTTCTTGCTCCTTCGCCTTTATTAAAACACTGCCTCCTTCATGGTTAAATCTTATCCCATTAGAAATCAGGTTGGTAAACATCATTTTCAAGCTATCCTTATCACCTTTGACTTTCTTAAGACTAGTAGGGACGTCTATTTCCAAAGCGATTTTCCTCATCTTTGCTTGTGGACGTATGAAACCAATGGCGTCCATCAGGATAGAAGATATATCTAACAGTTCAAACTTTTCTACAACTTCGCCTGTTTTAATTCGCGTCATATCTAACCAATCATTGATAAGCTTTAACAGTGCATCAATTCTCTCCCTTACTTGCTCCAGCATCTTTCTTTGCTTTATTGCTACTTTACCTGTTATACCGCCCAATATCACCTCAAAATACTGCTGAATATCAGCAAGGGGGGTGCGCAGTTCGTGGGAGACCATAGTGATGAAATTTTCTTCCATCCTCATTTTCTCTTCCCGAAGAGTAGCAGCTTCAAGAGCCAATTTCCTCTTTTCTAGCCCCCTCTTAACAATAAGGCGCAACTCATCGGGAGAAAAAGGCTTGGGGAGAAAGTCATAAGCACCCTGTTTCATTGACTCCACTGCAGAGTCTATTGTTGCAAAACCGGTAATAACTACAGTAATAATATTTGGATCGATATCCCTTATATTTTTAAGGACTTCCATACCACAAACCCCGGGCATCTTCAGGTCAACTAGAACTAAATCAGGCTTTACCTCTCTTAACTTCTGTAAGCCAGTTTCACCATCCCCAGCTGTCTCTACCTTGTATCTCTCCTTAATCAACACCTGAGAACAGGAGTCTCTTATAGCATCTTCATCATCAATAATTAAAATATTAGCCATTTTAATTTCTCCAAGCGTTTATTTCTTTAAAAGCTTCTCAACCCGTTCCAGCAAATCATCTGCCTTTACAGGTTTCTCCACATAGTCATCTGCTTCAAAATATTCTCCGTCAGTCTCTGAAGAGAATTTAAAACCGGTCTCTTCGGTAATGGCTGATATTGCCAATACTGGGATTTTTTTCAATTCTGGATCGTGTTTAAGCTTGTAACAGATATTAAAACCATCGTCAAGCTTTTCCATCATGATATCGAGAAGAATCAAATCAGGCCTCTCAGAATTGATTTTCTCCATCCCTTCATTTTTGTTATTAGCAGCTACTACCTTATAGGATTTGTTCTCTAAGATTGCCTTAGTTGCCTCCACAAAATTAGGGTTGTCGTCAATAATTAAAATCTTGGCTATTTTCTCCATTTTATATGCCTTCTTTCTCTTTTGTTAATCACATTTCTCCACGGGTAATTTTATTAGGAAAGTTGTACTTTGTCCAACATTACTTTTAACTTCTATATTTCCCCCGTGGTTCTTTATTATCCCGTAACTAATAGCTAACCCGAGCCCTATTCCACCGACTTCCTCCTTTGTTGTAAAGAAGGGTTCAAACAACCTTTTCATATTCTCTTTTGAGATCCCACAGCCTGTATCAGTAAATTCGATTTCCACAGACTGCCCATCCTCCAGGAGCTGGGTTCCAATAGTCAAACTTCCTATTCCCTGCATCGCCTCTGCTGCATTCAAGATTATATTCATAAAAACCTGTTGAATTTGGGTTTTATCTATCATTACCATAGGTAATTGAGGTTGAAGTGTCCTGGTTATCCTAATATTTTGAAATAGTACTTGTTTCTCAACGAGTGATAAAACCCTCTCCAAAATTTCATTTATATTTGCTGGCTCCTTCTTTGGTTCAGCTTTCCGGGCGAAGTCCAGGAGTCCCTTTACAATCTCTTTGCACCTTATAGACTCCCTAACAATCTTTTTCAAGTTCTCTCTTCTGGAATCCTGTTGTTCTGATTCCTCCAGCAAGAGATTGCTGTAGATCAAGATTGCTCCAAGGGGATTGTTTATCTCATGAGCGATACCAGCAGATAACCGTCCAAGAGAGGCTAATCTTTCTGATTCCTGTATCTTTTGTTGAGCACGCACTTTTAATTGTTCATCTCTTTCTTTTATAGAAGATGCCATGAAATTAAACGCCTCTGCCAACTCACCAATCTCATCCTTTGAGGTGAGCTTAACTCTTTGTGTTAGGTCTCCCTTTGCCAGTCGCTTTGAGGCACAGACTAACCGATTAATAGGTTTGAGTATACCAGAAGCTAAAAAATACGAAATAATTAATGCCAGTGCCATTCCGGCAAGCGTGATCCCAATGTATATACCCATGGTCTCATTCCGCATATCAATAAATTTTTCTTCGAGAAGACCAACATATAGAATGCCGATAATCTCATCTTTTATATTTTTTATCGGCTCATATGCAGTGATATACCAATTATTTACAACAAATGCCCTACCAATCCAGGGCATTCCCTTCACTAATACTTGGTCGTATACCTCCTCAGAGACTCGAGTCCCTATGGCCCTGCTTCCATCTAAGTTCTTGACATTAGTTGAAATACGCAGATCTCCCTGGAAGATAGTTACTGTTCCTATATCCTTTCCTTTATACTTTATTCCCTTATAGACCGTATCCTTCACTTTGTCAACTATATCATAATCTCTATTGAGTAATCTCCACGCATATATGATACCTAATAGTTCGTTGTTATAACCCATGACAGGGGCTGCTGCTTTTATTACCATTCCCGATGTCTCTTCCTTTTCTGGCCTTGGCTTCTCATTAGGAGTTGGTATAAACTTTATATTTGCTTGCTCAGCTAAATCTTTTCCTTCTTTCTCCAGCTCTTTCCTTGAGATTATCTGTGTCGAAACAACTACCTCTTTCTCCAACAGTACCCTATTTATTAACTCATCTTCTGCCTGACTATCACCGTAAACGTCAGGATTGCTTGCCCTGAAAAGAACTTTTCCCTTCTTATCTGTGAGGGTGAGTATATCTAAGTGCTCCTCTTCTCTTATTCGCACAAGCTCTTTTTCTATACCCTCCAGATCACTTTTTAAAAGAGCGTCTTTTATGAAAAATCTTACAGCAGTCAGCCTCACTAAGTCTCCGATCTCCTCAAGTTCTTCTTGATATATCTCTCTTGCTGAATTCAGATCAATTCTTACCTTATCCTGTTTCTCTCTTATTATTCCATCTACTATTAGATTTAACACCACCAAAGTGCCAACAATACCAGTAATAATTACCACAGCAAGGAAACTTATAATTAATTTTGTCCTAAAAGAAATCTTCATGTTTGATATAGGCCTTTATCGCAATCTAGAGAAAAATTATCAAAGTTTTTAATTCATATTTATTTTTAAAGACTTACATAATCCTAGTCTTACTTATTTGATA
>JADHVN010000013.1 GCA_016783995.1 Actinomycetota bacterium | reverse complement strand
CTTATATTGAATGAATATTTCAAGAAAAAAAAATCTCTAAAAGACATAATAAACTTTTATTTTAAAAATTACAGGCTATCCGGGCTTGATAAGCGCTTTATTTTTAATATAGTTAAGGGCACAGTAAGGTATTATCTAAAAATTGATTTTTTACTCTCTTTTCTTTCAGATAAAAAAATAAAAGATATTGATTTTGCAGTGCTTAATATTCTCCGTATGGGAATTTTTCAGTTCATGTATATGGATAAGGTTCCGTCTTATTCAATAGTAAATGAAAGTGTGGAATTGGCCAAGAAAAACGTAACTTTATCTTCTTCTAAATTTGTGAATGCAGTACTGCGCAAAGTCAGTTCAGTTCCAAACATAGATTCATTTGCAAAAGATAAGATTGATAGGTTGGTGGAAGATGAGATTGATAAAATAAGCATAGATTACTCCTATCCGGGCTGGCTGGTAAAATACTGGTTTGACTGGTATGGGAAGGATAAAACAATTTTAATCTGCAGATCACTGAATGAAAATCCACATATTTATCTAAGGTTTAATAAAAGTAAAATTACAAGGGAGGAACTGGTAAAAGAGTTAAACATGAAGCCAGTTAACGGGAGGCTCTTACCGGAAGATGTATATGGGGATGCAATAGAGGTTTCCAGCGTCCAGGATATTTCAGAGACTGATGTTTACCGGGAGGGCCTGGTTTCAGTTCAAGATCTCTCATCACAGATAGCAATAAAATACTTCCTGGAACCTTTGGAAGGTGAGAAAGTACTGGATGTATGTGCTGCGCCAGGCGGCAAGACTGCCTATATTGCAGAGCTGGTGAAAAATGAGGGTGAAGTAGTATCGGTTGATATAAGCAAAACAAGGCTGGATGTATTAGAAGATAATTTAGACCGGTTAAATATAAGGAATGTAAGGATTGTGGAAGCAGATGCAGCCAAAACGGATTTTCTGGAGAGAAACAGAGATATTAGGGAGAATAAGGGTTCTAAAGATGAAAGAACAACTGCCGGTTATACCGGATATTTTGATAAGATTTTAATCGATGCTCCCTGCAGTGCTTTTGGAACCATTTCTAAGAATCCGGACGCAAAATATAACAAAACGATGAAAGATTTAATCCGTATTTCCGAAATGTCCTACAAAATTATGGTAAATTGTGACTGGTACCTGAAAACCGGTGGAAAGATTATCTTTTATACCTGTACCCTGTCACCTATAGAAAATCAGCAGGTGATAAGCAAGTTTCTGGGAGAGTTTAAAGATAAGTACAGAATGGAAAAATCAAGCATCTCTGATAAGTTGATATCATTTTCAGGTCAACTAAAAAATGACGCCAGCTCGAGAGAGGAAGCCTGCTTTGAAATAATGCCTTATTATTTTGGAAGTGAAGCAGGCTTTATCTGCAGCCTTTTAAAGAATTCTTAAAGCTGTTTATGAATTGATTAATCTTTTGTTATATTGACAAAGTCCCATAATATGTTAACATAAAATATACAATTATTAATTAACAAAAAGATTAACATGGATACAAAAAAAAGAACACATGTCGTGGTGCCGGAAGAATTAGTAGAAGAGATAGACAGGCTTTCGGGAAAAAGAAAGCGCAGTTGGTTCATAACCCAGGCTGTAAAAAAAGAGATACAAAGACTAAATTTTCTTAATGTGGTAAAGGAAACAGCTGGAACTTGGAATGATGAAGATCATCCCGAATTTAAGAAAGGAGTGGACAGGTGGGTAAGGAGCCTGCGGAAGGAAGATGAAAAGAGACTTAAGGAAATAATGTAATGGCTGAATATCTATTGGATACAACCACAATAATTGATCACTTGCGTGGTGATAAAAAAGTAAGCTCCTATCTGGAAGAAATTGGGATGCAGGGTGACATTGCCGGCTGCTGTTGTATAAATATTGCTGAAGTTTATACAGGAGTAAAAGAAAAAGAAAAAGAGAAGACAGATAGATTTATTGAAAGCCTTTATTATTATGAGGTAACTAAAGAGATCGCAAGATTAGCCGGGGGACTGAAGCAAAAGTATATAAAAAAAGGTAAGACATTGGCTACTACTGATGTAATTATTGCAGCTACAGCTATGGTATATGGTTTAACGCTGGTTACAAAGAATATAAAACATTATCCCTTCCCTGAGTTGGGAATTAAAGAAATCTAGTCTATATGTTGTTTTTAAATAAGGTAAACTATTAAAAAATGAATGAGTTATCTTTCAAAATAGCAGGAATGGATATTTTCTCTAATTATCAAGAAAGGTGATATTTATTTATACTATTTTTTTAACCTTGCCTGATTTCAGGCAGCTGGTGCAGATATTTATGGTTTTAATCTTGCCTTTATATTCAACTTTTGTTTTGTGAACATTAGGTTTAAATGTTCTTCTGGTCTTTCTGTGCGAGTGGCTCACGTTATTTCCAAAAGATGTTTTTTTATCACAAATTTCACATACGCTGGACATTTTTTCTCCTGTATATTAAAAAAATATATTTTATAACTTTTAAGAATACATTCGGTATTAATAAATTAAAAACAACTATAAACAGGTCAGGAAGGAATATTAGCATCTTATTATTTAATTTTCAAGGTAAATAAAAAAGTATGATTATGACAAGAAACAATTTTTAATTTAAAAAGTCTTAATTGGTAGAAAATAAATTAAGATGTTCAAATTATACAACTAAAGAAATTGTTTTTATTTAAAAATAAGATAAGTTTTAATATAATATTAACCTTATATTTATAATTTAATCTTGAAATGATAAGACTATGTTTTATGAAATAAATAACAAGGATTTAAAAAAAGTTATTGATATAATACTGGAAAATTTTAAGGAAAACGAAGAAAAAATTAATGTTTTAAATGTGTTTCCCGTTCCAGATGGAGATACCGGTACCAATATGCTGTTGACTTTAAAGGCGATAAAAGAAGAGCTTTTAAAGCTTAAAAATTTTTCTGTAAAAAGTATTCTGGAGAAAGCTTCATTTGGCGCATTAATGGGTGCAAGGGGGAATTCTGGTGTAATATTCTCTCAAATACTTAAAGGTTTTTTCGATATAATAATAAAAAGTGATAGTTTAAATCTGGATGTAATTAAAGAAGCGTTAAAATCATCCAGAGATTTGGCATATGATTCTGTGCAGGATCCGACTGAAGGAACCATGCTTACCACTATGAAGGATATTTGCAAGCTTGTTGAAAATTTAGTCAATAATACTGATAAAATAAAACTGGTGGAGCTTCTGGACAGAATTATTTCCGAAACTGAAAAATCTGTTGAAAGAACTACTTTTCTCCTGCCGATACTAAAGAAAGCTGGTGTAGTAGATGCTGGAGCGCAGGGTATTTTAGATATTTTGATTGGAGCCAAAAAGGCTTTAATCGAGATTAATAGTATAGACGGCAGTTTAGAAAGAAATGTAAGTAAAGCAGGAAGCGTATCTATTATATCTGGCAGCAGTAAAAATAATAAATCAAAGAGTAATAGTCTAGATAAGGAATCTAAAGCATATGTTCCGCAAGCTGAGAGTAAAAGATTAAAAGAAGTAAAAATAAGTTATGAGATTAAATATACTTATTGTACGGAATTTATGGTAAGGGGCAGCGGGATAGATATAGGAAGATTAAGGGAAAGAATTGAAAGTTTTGGCGATAGCACGATGGTGGTCGGAAATGAAAATCTTGTAAAAATACATGTACACACAAACCATCCCCAAAAAGTTCTGGGAATAGCATTAAGAGAAGGTACTCTTCATGACATTCAAATTAATAATATGGAAGATCAGAGGAAAGAAGCAACAGGAGAAGCAGAACCGGTAGAAGAAAAGATGGAGGAAGGAAGGGCTCTGATAGTAGTGGCTAATGGTGATGGACTGGAAGGGATATTTAAAAGTATTGGTGCGGATATTATTATAAGCGGGGGACAGAGTATGAATCCATCAACTTATGATATAGTAAAGGCCATAAACAGCACGGAGGCTGTAGAGGTTATCATATTTCCAAATAATAAAAATATTATACTTACTGCAAACCAGGCAAAAAAAATTGTCAGGAATAAGAGTGTTTATATAGTGCCTACTAAAAACATTCCGGCTGGAATATCGGCAATCCTGAGCTATAATCCTGATTCAGGCATGGAAGAAAACAAGTATAATATGGAGGAAGCAGCCCAAAAGACCAAGAACGGGGAAATAACACAGGCAGTGAGGGATGCAAATCTTATGGTTGGTAAAATAAAGAAGGGTGAATATATTGGTTTATCTGATGGCGAAGTAAGAGTAATCTCGAATAATGTTGTGGATGCGACTATAGATCTGGTAAGAGATATTGCAAGTTCAACTGAAGAGGTTATTACCTTTTATACCGGGAAAGATGCCATACATGAAGATAATGAGATCATTAAAATAAAGCTTAAAAAATATTTTCCTAAAATGGATATAGAAATGCATAAGGGGGGACAACCCTTATATCCTTATATATTTTCAATAGAATGATTGCACTAGATGGTGATGAGCTATTAGAATTATTTCTGGTAAATTTAAAGGTAAAAAACTAAAGACTCCTTCGGATTATAAAATCAGACCCACTTTAGACAGTGTAAAAGAAAGTATTTTTAATGTTATTGGCGATAGAATAGTGGGGTCAAATGTTTTGGACCTGTTTTCAGGAACAGGCTCACTGGGAATAGAATCTTTGAGCAGGAATTGTAATCTGGTATATTTTGTAGATAAAAGCTTTGAGTCAATTAATCTCATAAAATATAATACTGAGTGTTTAAAAAATGACAGTAAAAAGTATAAAATAATTAGAAGTGATGTTTTTAAATTTTTGAAGTTTTATGAAGGTTTAAAGTGGGATATAATCTTTTTAGACCCACCATATAAAATTGAAAGTGGTATAATGAAAAAAATATTCGATATTTTATCAGAAAAAAAAATTACAAGAGCTGATACCCTTATAATATATGAATATTTTTTTAAAAAGGATGCAAGTAAGGAAATAGAAAATTTGAGAAAAATTAAAGAATCGCATTTTGGAGATAAAAAAGTAATTTATCTCTCTCCTTATTAAATTTAAGAGATTGGATTGTTTTATGGAAAAGATAGCACTATGCCCGGGTACTTACGATCCTATAACCGAGGGGCACAAAGATATTATTAGCAGATGTTCAAAGATTTTCTGTAAAGTAATAATAGCCATATCAAGAGATACCAGAAAGAAACCTCTTTATACTACAGAGAGAAGAGTTGATTTTGCAAAGAGGGCGCTAAAAAATATAAATAATATTGAAGTGATCACATTTGAAGGGCTGTTGGTGGATCTTGCCAAAAGAGTAAAGTCAACGGTTATAGTCAAAGGTCTTAGAGCTATATCGGATTTTGAGTATGAATTCCAGATGGCGCAAATAAATAAAAAATTAAATCCGGAAGTAGAGACTATGTTTATGGTAACTAATCCTAAATTTGCTTATCTTAGTTCCAGTGCGGTAAAAGAAGTGGCCAGGTTTAAAGGCTGTATAAAAGGTTTGGTTCCAGAGGAAATAGAAAAAGATATAGTTGAAAGTTTTAATAAAAATATTTTTAATTAAAAAGAAATAGATATGGAGAATGATATGGATGCAATTGAAATTGTGGACCGGATTGAAGAATTTCTAGATAAGAGAAAAAGAATTCCATTTTCGTCCAATATAATTGTAAATGAAAATGAGATATACGACCTGTTGGATGAACTGAGGAATATACTGCCGGAAGAATTCAAGCAATCCAGATGGATTGTGAAAGAAAGAGAAAATATGATAGAGGAAGCAAAAAGGTACTCTGAAAGAATAATAAAGGATGCAAAAGAAAAGGCAGAAATTCTGATTAGTGAAACCGAGATACTAAAAAATGCCAATAGGAAATCAGAGGAAATGATGTCTGCAGTAGAAGCAAGAGCAAGAACCATCAGGCTGGAAGCTGAGGATTATGCTGATGAAAAGCTGGCAAACATGGAAGCTGTATTGCATAAACTACTGAATGCAATTGAAAAAGGAAGAGAGCAATTCAGAAGTACACTGAGTTCAGACGATAAATGACATGATAAATAATGTTTATTGAATAAATATTATTTTGTGATATATTTATGTACTTGTGTTTATTTATAACAAGTTTGTAACAAAATATTCAGCAGGAGGATATAGTATTGGGGGTTCCAAAAAGGAAAACGTCAAAATCTAGAAGAGACAAACGCAGGACTCATGACAGGTTAAAAATGGTAAACATTGTAGAGTGCCCCAGGTGCCATAGCAAAAAGATATCCCATAGAGTCTGTGAAAATTGCGGCTATTACTCAGAACACGAGATAATAATATTTGAAGAGAAGGGAAAAAGAAAAGAAAAGAAAGAAACCAAAGAAGCAAGCAAATAAAAGTGAAAGTGGAACGGAGAAATAGAATTGGAGGTTTGTAATTTGAGTTTACGAAATTTTTTTTGTCCCGATTCTGTAGCAGTAATAGGAGCTGCCAGAGAAGAAGAAAAAGTAGGCCATATCATCCTTGATAACATAATAAATTCAGGATATAAAGGTAAGTTGTTTCCAGTAAATCCTAAAGCAGATGAAATACACGGCATTAAATGCTACCCCTCAGTTTTAAATGTTCCCGGTGATATTGATTTAGCTATAATAGTTATCCCTGCACAGTTTGTATTGCAGGTTTTAGAAGAGTGTTCAAAGAAAAATACGAAATGGTCTATAATTATTTCAGCAGGATTCAAGGAAACCGGAATAGAAGGTGCAAAAAGAGAAAGACAGCTGATCGAAAAAGCAAAGGACTATGGGATTAGAATATTAGGACCTAATTGTCTGGGAATCATTGATACTGAATGCCCCATAAATGCCACTTTCTCACCCAATATGCCTCCCATGGGTAAGATAGGTTTTATTTCACAATCAGGTGCACTGGGCACCTCTATCCTGGATTGGGCAAAAACCAATAAGGTTGGATTTTCAAAATTTGTATCATTGGGTAACAAAGCCGATATTTCAGAAAACGATTTGTTTGATGACTGGGAGAATGAGAAAGATACTGAGGTTATAACAGCATACCTTGAAGGTGTAAAATATGGCAGGGAATTTATCAGGATATCTTCAAGAGTTTCTAAGAAGAAACCTATAATTGTTGTAAAGTCGGGTAATACAGATGCCGGAGCCAGGGCAGTGTCATCTCATACCGGTACTCTAGCCGGTTCAGCTAAAGCTTATGAAGCAGCTTTTAAACAGGCAGGAATAATAAGGGCTAATACCATAAGGGATTTATTCAATTATGCCACAGCTTTTTCATATCAACCATTGCCTAAAGGTAAAAAAGTTGCAATAATAACAAATGCAGGTGGTCCCGGTATCATGGCCACCGATGAATGTGAGAAAAGCGATATATTGCTGGCCAGTTTGGGAAAAGAAACCATAGATGGTTTGAAGGAATTTTTGCCAGAAGCGGCAAATTTTTATAATCCTATTGATATATTAGGGGATGCACTGGCAGATAGATACAAAAAGACACTGGAAGTGGTTGTAAAGGATAGTAATGTTGATGCGGTAGTGGTGCTGCTTACACCACAGGCTATGACTCAACCTTACAGGACAGCCAGGGCAATTGTGGAAGTAATTGAAAGTAGTGGCAAAAGTATTACGGTGCTGACCAGTTTTATGGGAGGTTCTGAAGTCGAAAAAGCAGTAAAATTTTTAGCTGAAAAAAATATTCCAAACTTTGATATTCCGGAAGAAGCAATAGATACATTGAAAGTTATGATGGAGCACATTGATTGGAAATCCAGAAGAAGCTTTCCTATTGAAAATTTTAATGTTGATAAGGGAAGAGTCAAAAAAATATTTTATCAGTGCCAGAGTGAAGGCAGATTAGAGTTAGGGGAGATGGAATCTAGAGAAATTCTGGAGGCATACAACATAAGAATGCCCAGAGCAGAATTAGCCTTTGATATAGATGAAGCAAAAGAAATAGCAGGCAGGATTATTGGATATCCACTGGTGCTAAAAATTGTTTCTCCGAATATATTACATAAAACTGATGTTGGCGGTGTTAAGATTGGAATAGATAATGAAAAAGAGCTGGAGGAAAATTATAACCAGATTCTTTTTAGTGTAAGCAAATATATGCCTGATGCCAATATACGCGGTATTCTGGTTCAGGAATTTATTAAGGATAAAAAAGAGACTATTATTGGAATGAGTGAAGACCCGCAGTTTGGGCCTATGATTATGTTTGGGCTTGGAGGAATATATGTTGAGGCACTTAAAGATGTTTCTTTCAGAATCGCCCCTTTAAGCAGACAGGTTGCCAGAGAGATGGTAGAGGAAATCAAGACTATCAAACTGCTTAAAGGCATAAGAGGTGAAGATCCTTCAGATATTGATAGTATAATTGAAATCATACTTAGAGTTTCTCAGCTGGTTACGGATTTTCCAGAAATAATAGAAATGGATATAAATCCCTTATTTGTAAAAAAACAGGGAGAGGGCTCTATAGCTGGAGATGTAAGAATAAGAATAGGAGGTTAAAATGGTTCCGTTATTTTTTATTTCAAACCAACCTTTTTCTGGCAAGAGTTCGATGTGTGTAGGTGTAGGAAAATTATTTACTGAAAAAGGCCTGAAAGTAGGGTATATGAAACCAGTAGGGACGTTGCCAATCCGGGTAGGAGGAATAACTACAGATGAAGATGCGCAATATATCTCAAATATACTGGACGTAAAAGAAGAACTCGAGGATATATGCCCTATTGTGTTAACCCAGCATTTTAACAGAGAAGGCCTGAAAGATCAAAGTTTCTCTAAGGGGTTTGTGGATTTAATTGCTAAAGCTTACGAGAGAATTCAAAAGGGTAAGGATATTGTAATTTTAGAAGGGGCTAAAAGTGTTGAAGACGGCTACTTCCTGGGGATATCTTCAGATAAAATTTGTGAAAAATTGGGTGCCAAGGTAATTATGGTAATTAAATATAGCTCTGAAATTGTAGATCAAATTCTTTATTCAAAGGGATTTTTAGAAGATTGCTTGAGTGGTGTAATCATAAATTGGGTTCCAAGAAGCCAGATGAACTACCTCGAAGAATTGATAGTTCCATTCCTGACAAAAAAGGGAATAGAAGTTTTTGGATATATAGCTTCGGACACGATGCTGTCCTCTGTAAGTATAAAGGAAATGTCCGAGCTTTTAGGCGGACAGATAATTTGCGCTGAAGATAAAGTTAATGAATTAGTGGAGACATTTATGGTTGGAGCTATGGGTCAGGAACAGGCGCTTAAATTTTTTAGAAGAAAGGCCAATAAAGCGGTTATAACCGGTGGAGACAGGGCGGATGTTCAGCTTGCAGCGCTGGAAACACCTACTAAATGTATTATACTTACAGGTAATTTTCAGCCAAGCACTATAGTTCTTGGAAGGGCTGAAGAATTAGGTGTGCCTATGATTCTGGTTAATTATGATACGCTTACTGCAGTAGAGAAAGTTGGAGAAATTATCGGCCATGTAAGATTTCATGAAATTAAAAAAATAGATAAAATAGTTGAAGTGGTACGGGAGTATATAGATATAAACAGATTGCTGGAAATTTCAAAAAAATAATTACAGCTAAAATCAATTATGGTGCAGTTTAACTCAAACAATTATTCAATCATTATAGATGCAATGGGAGGAGATTTTGCCCCTGAAGAGATTGTTAAGGGTTCTATAGAAGCCAGAGCAGCCTTTCAAGTAAAAATAAAACTGGTTGGAAATAAAGATAAGATAAAGACAGTTGCAGCAGCCAGCCAGTTAAATCTTGATGGTATAGAGATTGCTCCAAGCTCCCAGGAAGTAAGTATGAACGAATCCCCATCAGAGATACTAAAGAAAAAAAGGAATTCCTCAATTTTTATAGGTTCAGAGCTCGCATCCAGGGGTCAGGGAAAAGCTTTTCTCTCTGCTGGTAATACTGGTGCGGTAATGGCCTGCTCTCTTTTTAATATGAAAAGAATAGAAAATATAATAAGACCTGCTATTGCAGTGGTAATACCTTTATCAGATAGGAAGTTTGTATTAATCGATGCTGGAGCCAATGCTGATTGCAAACCTCAATATTTAAAGCAATTTGCTATAATGGGAAAAATTTATTCCGAGAATATTCTTGGAATAGACAATCCAAGAGTGGCTCTGGTTAATATTGGCGAGGAAGAAAAGAAAGGGAGTGAACTGGTGGTTGAAAGTTACAGATTACTTAAAAGCTATCCTAAAATTAATTTTATCGGAAATATAGAAGGAAGGGAACTGTTTGAGGGTGCAGCAGATGTAGTGGTTTGTGATGGGTTTGTGGGAAACGTAATATTGAAGTCGGTTGAGGGTCTGACAAACTTCTTTTTTGGTGAAATAAAAAAAATCTTGACTTCAGGTATACTGGCCAAACTTTCAGCTTTGTGGCTCAGGAGCTCTTTTACCACGATGAAGAAGAAATTTGATTATGAAGAATATGGAGGAGCACAACTTCTAGGGTTAAATGGACTGGTAATTATTTCTCATGGAAGATCAAAGTCCAGAGCAATTAAAAATGCCATAAGAGTAGCCATAGAAGGCTTGAAAACAAATCTGACCAGTAAGATTAATGAAGAAATTAATAATATAAATTAAAACAATAGTAACAATTAAAACAATAGTAAAAGGAGTAAGAATGGAAAATTTTGACAAGCTTAAAAAGATTTTAATTGATGTACTTGGCGCTAAGGAAGAAGATATTAAAGCTGAAAGTAAATTTGTTGATGATCTGGGAGCTGACTCACTGGATTTAGTAGAACTTATTATGGCATTTGAGGATAAATTCGGGATAGAAATAAGCGATGAAGATGCTGAAAAAATTGTTACAGTAAAAGATACTCTGGATTATATTGATGCTCATTCTAAAAAATAATTTTAAATATGGATAAAAAAAGTTTTATAGTTATATAAGGTGGGGAAATTTATTTAATGAACGATGAAGGTGTCCTGAGGAGTAGAGCAAGAGACTGGTTAAAAAGTTTGGGAATTAATCCTGTAGATTTAAAAATTTATATACAAAGTTTAACTCACAGATCTTTTGCGCATCAGATAAATATTCAATCACGGGGGAACGAACAATTGGAGTTTTTGGGTGATAGTGTACTTTCCTTTATCATTACATCATATTTATATAAAAAATACAGCAATTTTACCGAAGGGGAAATGGCTAAAATAAGAGCAGTTTTAATCAATAGAGAGACGCTGTTTAAAATAGCCAGAGAAATAAAAATAGACCAGCAGATACTTTTAAGTGAAAATGAAGAATCCTGTAAGGGAAGAAAAAAAATATCTATTTTAGCTAATAGCGTAGAAGCTCTTATAGGTGCTATTTACGTTGATAAGGGAATTGATTTTACTTTTAATTGGGTCCTGGAAAGATATGAAGATAAAATTAAAGAAAAAATTAAAACTTCTGAAATTATAGATTATAAAACTTATCTTCAGGAAGTTATTCAAGCGGATTATTCCAAACTTGCAAAATATAAACTGGTTAAATCCGAAGGTCCTGATCATAATAAATCATTTTATTCAGTGGTAATGATCGATGATGAAATAATTGGCAGGGGCGAAGGAAAAAGTAAAAAAGATTCCGAACAGGATGCTGCAAAAAATACTTTAAAAACGCTATATAATTTAAATTTATAATTTTTATTTAGGAAATTAAAGTTGTACTTAAAGAATATAACACTCCGGGGTTTTAAATCTTTCAAAAATAAAAGTCAATTATTTTTTGAGCCTGGGATCAGTGTAATTGTTGGGCCCAATGGAAGCGGTAAAAGTAACGTAGCAGATGCTATCTCCTGGGTTCTGGGCGAGCAAAGCCCGAAATCACTTCGTGGGAGCTCAATGGGAGATGTAATTTTCAGGAGTAAAAATGAAGAAATGGGAATTGCTGAAGTTTCCCTGATGTTTGATAACTCAAATAAATTATTTAATACAGAGTTCAGGGATGTTAAATTCACCCGCAGGGTATTTACGAGAGGAGGCAGTGAGTATTTTATAAATTCTTCACCCTGCAGACTAATAGATATACAGGAGCTTACAGCTGACACCGGGATAGGGAGAGGCTTGTATATTATTATAAATCAGGGACAGATTAATGAAATTGCAGTGCTGAAACCTATTGAAAGGAAAACTATAATAGATGAGGTACTGGGAATATCAAAACATAAAAACAGGAGGGATAAATCCCTGAGTAAGCTTCAAAAAGTAAAAAATGATATCGAGAGGATAAATGATTTGATGGAAGAAATAAAAAGGACAATGGATCCCCTTGAAATTGAAGCAAAAAGAGCCCAAAAACATTCTGAAATTTTCAATTTACTCAAGAACGAGGAAATCTCTCTTTTTATCGCTCATCTTAACCATTTAAATAATGAATGGGAAAGTGAAAACGAATCTTACAGGACAAATAAAGATGAGTTAAAAGAAATCAGCAGTAAAATTTTAAGTATAGAAAAGGAGAAAAATGATCTTCTAAAACTCGCTAATAAGGAGCAGGATGAGTACGAATTCTGGAAAAATAAGATTGACTGGTTTAATTCAGAAAAAAACAGACTCGAAAGTATCATAGCCCTGATTGAAAGTAAAAAGAATGTATTCAGCACATTATATAATATGTTCGATCTAAAGTTTTCAAGCGGTACGAGCAATAAGAACGAATTGAAGGTCTCATTGGAGAAAGACAAAAATGGTATTGATATATCTTTTCTGCAGAAAATTTCAAATGGACTTAAAAGGATTGATGAACTGCTCCTGAAATTTTTAGAAAATTTAAAGAAAAAAGTAAAAGATAAAAATACTGCTCGTTATGTTGAAAATGAAGGAAATTTAATTATAGAAGAGATAAAGAAATTATATAAGGTAATTGAAACCAGCCAGCGAAGTAAAGATGCGATTAGTAAAAAAGAATCTCAAAAAGGAAATGAGAAGCAAGTCGATAATTTTAAGAAGAGACTGGACCGGATTAGAATCATAAAGAATATTTGTATGACAAACCTGGAAAGGTCTAAAAAGATTCATTCAATTCTAAATGGTTATCTATCAGTTTCAGAAGATATAAAAAACAAACTTTACCCGGAATTTGAAAGAAGAAGCAGTTTAATTTCAGGCAGTCAGGATAAAATAAATGAACTTGGCATCAGATTAAACCAGCTAAATATCTCTAGATCAAACCTGGAGAACAGTATATATAAAATCGACTTAAAGAAGGAACAAATAAAGGAAAAGGTAGAAGCTATTACAGAGAATATTGTAGATAATTATAATTTATCAATTGATTATGCATTGAAAAGTTACAGTCCGAGCAGTGACATTAAGGAGTCCGAAGTTAAAGTAAAAAGATTTAAAAATGAAATAAAGAAATATGGAAATGTTAATCCCAATGCATCAATTGAATACAACAGAATAAAAAAAAGATTCGACTTCCTTGCTGATCAGAGTCTTGATCTTGTTGAAAGCAAAAAAAATCTGGAGGAATTAATTAAGGATATAAATGAAAGGATAGCTAACTATTTTTTTAAAAAATTTGATGAAATCAACCAGTGTTTTAAAAACTATTTTAAGATTCTATTTCCCTTAGGTGAGGGTGAGATGCAGCTTGAAAAAAGTGATAGCGAAAGCGATAATGAAATAGGTGTGGATCTGAAGGTAGATATTGGTAATAATAAGTTTGTTCCTCTTTCATTGCTATCCGGAGGAGAGAAATCTTTAGTTTCTATAGCATTTCTTTTTTCTATTTATTCAATAAATTCATCACCTTTTTATGTTTTTGATGAAGTAGATGCTTCGCTGGATGATGTAAATATTGGCAGATTTCTGACCCTGGTGAAGAAATTTTCTGAAAAGCAGCAAATAATAATAATTACTCACCAGAAACGAACAATGGAAGTTGCAGATACGATTTATGGAGTAACTATGCAATCCAACGGGATTTCCAAAATAATTTCCGAAAAGATCGGGGAAAAATATGCAGAAGTTAATTAAAAATTTAAGTTATATCTGGAATAAGTTTAGAAATAGCCGCGAGTCATTCTGGGACGAGTTGGAAGAACAGATGGTAACAAGTGATATCAGCATTAATACTGCCAGCAGGATATTAGAAGAAGTAAAAGATTATGTTTACCGTGAAAATATAAATAACCTTGAAAAAGTAAAATCTTCATTAAAACAGCAAATTATAGAAATTCTCAAGTGCAATAGAGATAGTAAATTAAATATATCATCCAGACCTCCCACGGTATTCCTGATAGTTGGAGTAAATGGTGTGGGTAAGACCACCTCGATTGCAAAATTAGCCAATATGTTTAAAAAGAATGGAAAAAAGGTCTTGATATCAGCAGCTGATACTTACAGATCGGCTGCAGTGGAACAGATACAATATTATGCTGAAATATTAGGAATGGATATAGTTTACCACCAGAAGTTTTCTGACCCCGGGGCAGTAGTTTATGATAGTGTAGAAAAAGCAAAAGCCAGAGGAACCGATCTGGTAATAATTGATACTGCAGGAAGAATGCAAACTTCGTATAATCTTATGGAAGAACTTAAAAAAATAAAAAAAGTAATCTGCAGGAGAATAGACCGGGAAGTTGATGAAATATTGCTTGTAGTGGATTCCACTACAGGTCAGAATGCCAGAAATCAGGCAGAATTATTTAACAATTCATTAAATTTAACCGGAATTATTTTAACTAAAACCGACAGCACTTCTAAAGGCGGAATAGTAATTACTATAAAGAATGATCTGAATATTCCTATAAAGCTGATTACCAATGGTGAAAAATTAGAAGACATATGTTATTTTGATCCGGTCAGATTCACTGAATTGATATTCTCTTAATTTGAAACTCAAGATAGAAAGGGATTTTGTGAATGTTTGATCTGCTGACAGCTAAATTTGAAGATTTATTTTATAAAATAAGAAATAAAGGGAAATTAAGCCCTAATGATTTAGATAGTGCTTTTAGAGAAATCAGGCTGGCTTTACTGGAGGCTGATGTAAATTTTAAAGTGGTTAAAGAATTTATAGAAAATGTAAAGACGAAGGCAACAGGCGAGAAGATATTGGAAAGCCTAACACCTTATCAGCATGTAGTAAAAATAGTGAATGAAGAGATTATAAGAATGCTGGGTTCAAGCAGTGGCGGTATTAGTTTTGCTTCCAGAGGTCCTACAATTATAATGACTGTTGGACTTCATGGTTCTGGAAAAACCTCATCTGTTATTAAATTAGCTAATTTTTTAAAAACTAAATTTCAAAAAAAGGTATCCGTGGTTGCTGCAGATGTATACAGGCCGGCTGCAGTGCTACAGCTGGAAGATATGGCAAAAAATATAGATGTGGATGTTTATTCTGAAAATAATTCAGACCCGGTATCCATATCGGTAAAAGGCGTAGAATTATTTAAAAAATCCGGGAGTGATGTAATCATAATTGATACTGCTGGAAGGTTACATATTGATGAAAATATGATGGATGAGATTGCAAATATCAGAAATAAAATTATGCCACATCAAATATATCTTGTATTGGATGCCATGACCGGTCAGGAAGCTGTAAATATTGCTTCCAGTTTTAACCTGCGGGTTGAATGTGACGGAATAATACTGACTAAATTGGACAGTGATACCAGGGGTGGTGCTGCGCTCTCAGTATATTATGTAGTTAAAAAACCGGTAAAATTTGTATCTAATGGGGAGAAAATCGAGGATTTCGATATATTTTACCCGGAAAGGATAGCTTCCAGAATATTAGGTAAGGGTGACATTTTAACACTGATTGAAAAAGCGGAAAAAGTAGTAAGCGAAAAAGAGGCAAAGAGAATCGAAGAGAAAATTTACAGGAATGAATTAAATTTTGAGGATTTTGTTGCACAGATAAGAAGTTTAAAGAAAATGGGGTCAATAGATAAGATATTTTCGATGATGCCCATAGTCAATAAAAGTAAAATATTTAAAAAAGTAAATTTAGATGATTCGCATCTGTCTCATATAGAAGCCATAATTAATTCTATGACTGTGGATGAAAGAAGAAAACCGCATATAATTAACGGCAGCAGAAAAAAGAGAATAGCAAAAGGAAGCGGCAGTTCTGTATCAGAAGTAAATAAACTACTGGAACAATTTAGCAAAACAAAACAGATGTTAAAACAATTTTCAGGGCTGAAAGGGAAATTTAATTTACCTCCTGGTAATTTTTAGGTAAAAAAATATTTTGCAAGTTTTATAGAAAAATATATAATTATGAAAGCATAAAGCTATCTATTTAGGAATTTGGAGGTTACAGATTGAGTGTAAAGATCAGGCTGGCTAGAATGGGTTCAAAAAAACAACCCTTTTACAGAATTGTGGTAGCGGATATCAGGTCGCCAAGAGATGGAAGGTTCATTGAAAAAATAGGCATATATGATCCGAAATGTGATCCATCGAGAATAGAAGTGGATAAAGACAAGGCTCTTGATTGGATTAAGAAAGGTGCAAGACCGACAGATACAGTTCAAAGACTTTTTGATAAAATTGATTTAAAGAAGTAGTTATTACAATTAGACTGGAGGTAAACAGTGAAAGAACTTCTGGAGTACATGGTAAAAGAGTTGGTTGACAGCCCGGATGATGTTGAAATTACAGAAGAGGAGGAAGATGAGAGAACAGTGATTTTTAAACTAAAAGTAGCAGAAGATGATCTGGGAAAAGTAATTGGGAAAAAAGGAAGAACCGCAAATGCTCTGAGGATTTTAATGAGAGCTGCATCTGCTAAAAGAGGTAAAGCCTCTATTGTTAAGATTATGGATTGATAATTTAATATATAAATATAGATAGATTTTTTTATACAGGCACTGGTAAATGTCAGAAGTAATTGTAGATGCAAGGTTGATTGGGGTAATTGGTAAGCCGCATGGAATAAAAGGAGAAATAACTGTAGTGTTGCTTACTGATTATCCCAAAACTATTAAAAGTGGAGATACTCTTTTTTTTGATGAAAAATGTAAGAAGAAAATAGATGTTGAAAGTATTAGATGGAAGAAAATAAAAAGATCTTACATTCCAGTAATTAAATTTAAAGGTATAGACAGCAGAAATGATGCTGAAAACTTAAAAGGTGCCAGGCTCTTCCGGAGTGTAAAAGACAGTCCTAAACTAAAAGAGGATGAATACTGGGTAGACGATATAATAAATTGTATGGTTTATACAAAAAATAATATTTTTGTTGGTAAGGTAGTAAATGTGGAGAAATTTGCAGCAAATGATAATTTAGCAGTAAAAATAGAGAATAAGGATTTAGATATAAGAGATTCTGACAGTAATATTTTCTATATTCCGGTTATTGAAATTTATATTGAAAGTATAAATCTAAAAGATAAAAAAATAATATTAAAAAAAATTCCAGAATATATTTGAATTTGTTATTTTTTTATCACATTTTAAAACCTTTTCATTTGAAAAATGCTAAAAATAGATGTGGTGACCATTTTCCAAGACATGTTTGATAATATTATCGAGTTTGGGGTGCTAAAGGAAGCTTTTAAAAAAAATATCTGCCAGCTGAATATATACAACTTAAGAGATTTCTCGAATTATAAGCACGGCAGGGTTGATGATAGACCGTATGGTGGAGGTCCAGGTATGGTATTAATGCCGGAACCCATAGACAATGCAATTACTTTCATTAAAAAAAAGAATAAAATTAAAAAGAAAGAAAAGCAAAAAACAATATTGCTTGCTCCCAGGGGAGAAAAGTTGAACCAGAATAAATTAAAGTATCTGTCAAATCTTGAAAATATAATACTTATTTGTGGAAGGTATGAAGGTGTTGATGAAAGAGTGATAGATTCTCTTATCGATTTTGAGATTTCCATAGGTGATTATGTATTAACCGGAGGTGAAATTCCGGCAATGGTTATAATAGATGGAGCGATAAGGCTGCTTCCAGGTGTAGTCGGAAAAGAAGAATCTTTAAAGTCGGAATCATTTGAGGACAATCTGCTTGATTATCCCCAGTACACAAGACCACCGGGTTTTAAGGGAATGGATGTTCCTAAAATTCTTTTAAGCGGAAACCATAAAGATATCCAAAAGTGGAGAAAAGAAAAGTCACTGGAAATAACCAGAATAAAAAGACCGGATTTAATTGACAAGGACGGTTAAATTCATTATATTTGTTTGGTTCTTATTAGAATGAAAAAGAGATAGGCTGGAGTTAAAATGAATAAATTAGATAAAATAGAAAGTAAATATATAAAGACTGATATACCCGAATTTAGGCCGGGAGATAAAGTAAGAGTCAAGATAAAAATCAGCGAGGAAAATAAGGACAGAATTCAGGTCCTTGAAGGAATTGTAATAAGGATTAAAGGCTCTGGTATCAATAAAACATTTACGGTAAGAAAGATCTCTTTTAATAATGTGGGTGTTGAAAGAACATTTCTTTTAAATTCACCTATAATTCAGTCTATCGAAAGGGTTAGCGAAGGCGCAGTAAGAAGGGCTAAATTATATTACCTTAGAGATAAAATTGGTAAAAAATCAAAAATTAAGTCTAAATAAATATGTAATGATTTGACTTTTTATATTAATGCCTCTTAAGATTAAGAATAAACAGGTTAATGCCAAAAATAAAAAAATCTTAAAAGAATTTTTAGGATACGCTATTGTTATTTTAGCAGCAGTAATATCAGCCACTTTAATTAGAATTTTTATACTTGAACCTTTCATTGTTCCCACTCCTTCTATGGAACCTAACTTAAGAGTTGGAGATAAAGTCATAATCAATAAAATGGCATATAAATTTGGCACTGTTGAAAGAGGAGATATTGTAGCATTTCATTCTCCGTTGGAACAAAAAGATCTGGTCAAAAGAGTTATCGCTGTAGAAGGTAATGAAATTACTCTGACCAGTGAAGGTGAAATTTTCATAAATGGTGAAAAAATCTCTGAAAGTTACCTGCCAGCCAATCAAAATATATTCTATATCAACCAGACCATAGTTGTCGGTGAAGGTGAAGTATTTGTAATGGGAGATAACAGGAATAACAGTTTTGATAGCAGATTTTTTGGAACAATTGCAGAAGATGATATATTCGGGAAGTTTGTTTTAATTTACTGGCCCCCGTCCAGTTGGTAATTTTTTTATATTATTATGGAATTTAAAGAAATA
>JADHVN010000012.1 GCA_016783995.1 Actinomycetota bacterium | reverse complement strand
TTAGATAATACCTTACTGTGCCCTTAACTATATTAAAAATAAAGCGCTTATCAAGCCCGGATAGCCTGTAATTTTTAAAATAAAAGTTTATTATGTCTTTTAGAGATTTTTTTTTCTTGAAATATTCATTCAATATAAGAAGGGTAATTCTGCGGGGATTGACACTACTGCTTTTTTCAATCAAAATTCTCACCGGCTTCCAGTCTGTATCCATTAATAAAATCCGCTGCAGACATTACTTTTCCACCCTGGGGCTTCAGTCTTTCAATTTTTACCATTTCATTTTTATTACAACTAACTAAAATACCTGTTTTTTTATCAGCTTCCACTACAAGTCCATTTTTCTCATTTTCACCAAACTTAAGCTTATCCAGGTGTGCATTGCTCGCAGCTCCACTTAAGACACCTGCCTTAAGGATTTTAATCCTCAAACCTTTCCAGAGACAATAAGCGCCGGGTTTTGAACTGAAAGCTCTAACTTTATTAACTATTTCCACTGCGCTACTATTCCAGTTAATTTTTAAGTCTTCTTTTGCAATCTTATAACTATAGATTACATTTTTCTCATCCTGTGGGTAGGGATTTATATTTTTATCTTCTATAAAGTCAAGTACTGCCATCAGAAGGGGTTTTCCAAATTTTACTACTTTCTGCTCAAGACTATCATTATTATCATCCTGCTCCACTCCAAACTTTACCTGAGCATATATCCGGCCGGCATCCACTTCATATACTACCTCGATTATACTCACACCACCGACTTTATCGCCATTCAAAAGGGCGCTTATAATAGGCGTAGGACCCCTATATCTGGGCAGCAGTGACGGGTGCACATTCAGCCACCTGCAAGAAGTAAGCTTAAATATCCTTTCAGGAAATATTTTTCCGAAAGAAACTACTACCGCGACATCAAATTCTAATTTTACAAAATTATCAAAAAAATTATCTTCAAACTTTTCAATCTGTATAAAGTCAATCCCCAATTCAATGGCTTTTTTCTTTACTATATTGAGGGTAGTCCTTCTTCCTCTTCCTGCCGGCTTATCAATAGTAGTTACAACTGAGGTTATGCTATGCCGGGATTTATATATTTCTTCCAGAAAAGGAACTGAGATTTCTGAAGAGCCAAAAAATAGTATTTTCAATTAAAGTCTCCTTTTACTTTTAAATATTTAGTTTTATCTCATTAATCTTAGAGAGCAGTTCACTTTTTGATTTGCGGTCAAGATGATCTATATACAATATCCCGTTCAGATGATCAATCTCATGCTGAAATATTCTCGCCAGCAGGTCTTCAACTATGAGTGTAACATCATTGCCTTTTAGATCTTTTGCCTTTACTTTAACTCTGGGAAATCTTTTAACGAAAAAACCCTTTATGGAATATATACTCAGGCAGCCCTCATCACTCTCTATTTTTTTATTGTCCAGAACTTCGATCACCGGATTTATAAATGTCTGAATCTTATCGTCAAAATTAACAATAACTACTCTTCTGGTTATTCCTATTTGGGGAGCGGCCAGGCCTACTCCACCCTCGTTATTTAATGTATCTATCATATCTTTGACGAGCTCCAGGAGCTTGCTGTCTATTTTTTCCACACTTCTGCTTTTCTCCCTTAAAACCGGATCCCCGATCTTTCTAATTTTTTTAACTGACATCTTATACCTTTCACAAATTTACAATATCCATACCGGATCTACATCAATAATTATCTTATTTTCATCAAATTTTTTAAATCTCTTTAATATTTTAGTCAATATTTTATTTGAATATTCAATATTTTTAGACTTTATTATTATATGCCATCTGTAAAATAAATTTATTTTATAAAAAGGAGCAGGGGCAGGACCCAGTATGTTGCTGCCAGTTCTGTTTTCTTTGCTTATTTCTGCAAATAATTCTTTTATATCTTTCTTTACTTTATTTTCTTCTTTCCCTGAAATTATAATATTTATCAGATTGGAAAAAGGAGGATAGCAAAGCTCTTTTCTGCTGGCCAGTTCCTGGCGGTAAAATGATTCATAATCATTTCCCAGTACGTTCTTCATAACACTGCTTTCTGGATTATAGGTCTGGATTATTACCCTGCCCTTCTTTCTCTTCCTGCCAGCTCTTCCCGATACCTGAGTAATAAGCTGATAAACTCTTTCATTCATATGATAATCAGGAAGCCCCAGCATACTATCACAATTAATAACTCCTACAAGTGTTACATCTTCAATATCCAGGCCTTTGGCTACCATCTGAGTGCCGATAAGGATTGACCCACCAGGGGAAATAAACTTGCTTAGTATTTCCTGGTGTGACTTCTTCTTTACAGTTATATCCGAATCCATTCTAAGTATGGGTGTGTTTTTAAATCTCATCTGGAGCTTGGACTGCACCCTCTGAATTCCAGTACCGTATAAAAAGATATTATCTGCGCCGCAAACAAGGCACCTTCCAGTATAATTTTGCTCCCTGCCGCAATGATGGCATACCAGTTTTTTACGATCACTGTGGTAATTATAGGAAAGGTCACAGGCGGAACATTTAGGCACGCTGCCGCATTTATTGCATATAACAAAATTACTGTATCCCCTTCTATTTAAGAAAATGATTACCTTATTATTTTTTTCTAATTCCTCCCTGATTGCAGTAAATAATTTAGCGGTTATAGCCACATCTTCTTTCAAGCGGTCTATTTTTTTTAAGTCAACTACTTGCGTTTCCAGTGGACTGCTGCTCTGGGCTTTAACCGGAATCTTTAGAAGTGTAAAATCATTTTCTTTTTCTGCTCTGTACCTGGTAACAATATTAGGAGTCGCACTTCCCATAACCACAGGAATATTCAGTATTTCCCCCAGTTTTATTGCCACATCCTGTGTATTATATCTTACCCTTGTCCCTTCCTTATAGGATGGGTCATGCTCCTCATCCAGTATTATCATGCCCAGGTTACCTATAGGAGTAAAAATTGAAGATCTTGTCCCTATTATTACGTCAAACTCATTTTCCCATATACCAAGCCATCTTTCATATCTTTCCGCTTCATTCATATTAGAATGATACACACAGACCCTGGATCCCAACTCGGATTCAAATCTTGAAAATAGCTGGGGAATTAAGGAAATTTCAGGTGTAAGAATGAGCGCTCTTTTTTTCTTCTCTATAACTTTCCTGCACGCAGCTATATAAATATCGGTCTTTCCACTGCCTGTTACGCCTTCAATCAGAAATTTGTGAAAAATGTTTTTCTGTATGGCATTATCTATACTGCGCAGAGCATTTTTTTGATAGGAGTTTAAAATTATCTTTTTTTTATTTAAATCTTTACCAGGCCGGTATTCGTATCTAAAATCCCTTTTTTGTCTTTTTTTAACTATGGATATAATATTTTTATCTGCAAGACTTGCCAGGCTCGAGTAGCTTGAGCCGGTATCTTTTACCAGTTTTTCTTTTAAAACTTCACCGCCTGAAATTAAATAATCAATTATTTTTTTTTGTGAAGAATTTCTTTTCCAGTTTATCTTATCTTTTAGCTGATTATATCTGTTCCGGTTTAAAGTTATGAAATCCTTAAATTTTAGTTGAACCCTGGGACTGGTAATCGCCTGCTTGTACTTTCCCCCGGGGGGCAGGAAAAACTTAATAACACTTCCCGGCGGCTGAATATAATACTCGCTAATCCAATTAATAAGCTCGAGTCTCTCTGGGTTAAAAACAGGCCTCTTTTCTACTATTTTTAAAATATCTTTTATTTCCCTGTCTTTAAGTTCTGACTCATCTTTAATTTTTACAATGTAGCCAACTTCAATTCTATTTTTGAAGGGAACCTGAACAATTCTGCCAATATCAATATCGGAAGATAAATCCGGTGGTATCCTGTAGTCAAAAGCATGATCAATATCAAAGGCTTTTATATCTATATAAACCTCTGCATATTTGTTATTTCTACCCATTTAAAACACAATAATTATTTAAGACCCAGAAAACTTTTAATTTCATCAACTTTATCCAGTTTTTCCCAGGTGAAATCTCTGTCATGCCTCCCGAAATGACCATAAGCAGCGGTCTTTCTATAAATTGGCCTGAGTAAATTCAAGTTTTTAATAATCGCCGCCGGTCTTAAGTCAAATATTTCTTTTACTGCCTTTTCAATTTTTTTAACATCTACCTTTTCAGTGCCAAATGTTTCTACCATAACTGATACCGGATGCGAAACACCTATGGCATAAGCCACTTCTATTTCCAGCTTATCGGCAGCCCTGCTTGCCACCAGATTTTTGGCAACATATCTTGCCGCATAGCTAGCTGATCTATCAACTTTAGAAGGATCCTTTCCTGAAAAACACCCTCCGCCATGTCTTGCCATTCCACCATAGGTATCTACAATTATTTTCCTCCCGGTAACTCCCGTATCACCCATAGGACCACCAATAGTAAATTCCCCGGTTGGATTTACAAATAACTTTAAATCCTTGCTTAAATATTCCTGGGGGACAATTGGTTTTATTACGAATTCTTTGATATCCGGTTTTATCTGTGCTTCTATGTCAATATTTGGAGCATGTTGAGTAGCTATTACAATTGTTTCAACTAAAACCGGCCTGTCATTTTCATATCTTACTGTTACCTGCGTTTTACCGTCAGGCCTCAGGTATGGCAGTATCCCTGCCTTTCTAACCTCAGATAACCGGTGAGCCAGCTTATGGGCAATCTGAATAGGAAGGGGCATAAGCTCCTCTGTTTCATTGCATGCATAACCGAACATCATTCCCTGGTCTCCAGCACCCTGAGTATCAAATTCATTTTCATATCCATTTCCTACTCTGGCTTCATAAGCTTTATTCACACCCTGGGCAATATTAGAAGACTGTTTCCCAATAGAAGAAATAACACCGCAGGTTTCATAATCAAAACCATATTTTGCCCTGGTATAGCCAATATTTTTAATAACTTCTCTAACAATATCAGGAATTTCTACATAAGTAGAAGTAGTAACTTCACCTGCCACTACTACAATTCCTGTTTTAAGCAACGTCTCGATGGCTGTCCTGCATTTGGGATCATCAGCTATCATAGCATCGAGAATTGCATCTGAAATTTGATCAGCCATCTTGTCCGGGTGACCTTCGGTAACTGATTCTGAAGTAAATAAGAATTCCCTTTTCTTTAACATTATTCCTCCTACCAAAACTTTTAAAGCTCCATTGAACTTTTTACAATTTCATCCCAGATTCCTCTGGCAATAATTCTTTTCTTATCCCTGGCTAATTTCTTTACAGTCCCATCCTGTCTTACTATATCAACTTCATTATAATCGCTTTCCATTCCTATATCCTCTCTGGAGATATCATTGGCAACAATCATATCAATATTTTTATTCTTAATCTTTTCTAAAACATCTCTGGAATTATAACCACTTTCAGCAGCAAAACCAACCAGATACTGATTCTTTTTCTTTTTTTCAGCTAAAGACTCAAGGATATTTTCATTTTCTCCAAACTTTATTCTGGATAATATATCATTTTTTTTCTTTAACTTAAAATCATATTTTTTAAGCGGTATTATATCGCTTACAGCAGCTGCCATTATAGCAATGTCACTGGTACTAAAATATTTATCCAACACATTCTTCATCCCGCTTGTATCTTCAACATATTTGACATCTAAGCCGTATGGCCGCGGCAGGCTCCTCGCGGTGCTTATAAGGATTACCTTTTCAGCACCTCTGAAATAAGCTTCTTCAGCCAGAGCATAACCCATTTTCCCACTGGACCTGTTGGATATATATCTTACAGTATCAATAAACTCCCTGGTGCCGCCGGCTGTAATTATAATTTTTTTTCCTTTAAGATCAGAACTATAATTAAGAAGCTCTCCCAGTCTTTCAATTATAATATCTTCATCTTCCAGTCTTCCCAGACCTTTCTCACCACAGGCCAGATTGCCACTCTTCGGTCCTTTAAAAAAATATTTTCCTGACTTTTCAAGCCGCAGAATATTTTTCTGAATTATTGGGTCAAGATACATACTTTCGTTCATAGCCGGCGCAATTAACACAGGACAGGCAGCAGAAACCACTGAAGTGGTCAGGAAATTATCACAAATTCCATAAGATAATTTTGAAATGGTATCAGCTGAAGCCGGTGCAATCAAAAAAATATCCGCACTATGGGAAAGTGAGATATGGTGAATTTTCTTCTCGTTTGCAAACTGCTCCACAATAGTTTTATTTCCGGAGATTGAGCTGAAAGTAATGGGAGTTATAAAATTTAGAGCATTAGGAGTCATTACAGGAAATACATCAGCACCCATACCAGTCAGCCTGCTGCAAATTGAAGCTGCCTTATAAGCTGCAATAGACGCAGTAATTCCCAGAACTATCTTTTTTTTTAAAAATATTGATTTATTCAAAACCAAAATTATATAGATTCTTTTTTCTTTTTGTAAATTATTTTTCCTTCTTTTATTTCATTAAAGGCAATTTCCAGTGGATCATGTGATTCTACATCAACCAGTGGTTTTACCACATTTATTCTTTCCATATTTTTTTGCGCAGAAAGATACTCTCCAAGTTCTCTGGCTCTTTTAGCTGCCAATATACATAGTTTATATTTACTGTCTGTATTCTCTCTGTATTCATCAACATACTGCACTTTCATTTATGTCATTTCCTCTCTTTTTTAGAATCTAGAACTTTTTTTAAATTAAGCAAAGCCTCATTATAATTATTATTCACAATTATGCAATCATAATATTTCTTATAATTCAGTTCACTTTTTGCAATTTCCAACCTTTTACTCATTTCCTCCAGACTGTCGGCTCTCCTTTTTTTGATTCTCTCTTCCAGCTCCTTAAATGAAGAAGTGGTAATAAAAATTAAATAGGTATCTTTTATTTTTTTTATAACCTGCATGGCGCCCTGGACCTCAATTACCAGAATTACATTTTTACCTTTACTTAATTTTTCTGTTACAGATTTTTTTGGAGTGCCATACAGATAACCGGCATAAGCTGCCCATTCAAGCAGCATATCTTTTTCTATAAGTTCCTCAAATTCATCCTTACTTATAAAATGATACTGTCTGCCGCTAGTTTCATCTTTTCTTTTCGGTCTGGTGGTAACTGAGATGGATCTGACAAAATCGTCCGATTCATTTACTATATCATTAATCAGGCTACTTTTTCCTGAACCTGAGGGTCCTGAGACAATAAATAATTTTCCTCTACCTGCCATAAAATATTGAAAACTTGTCAGCCTAAGCTATGTTAAAAAACTTGTAAAAACTGTTTTTCTGATTCTTACCCAGCCCGCCAACTTTTTTATTAGGGCTTATTTTTAAATCCTTTAAGATTTCCAGGGCATTAACTCTTCCATTTCCAGGGAGCGCGCTTACTAGATTTATAACCTTCATATTTATTATATATTCTTTAAAGAGCTTGCCATCTTTAAAAAGTGACCGTATATCGAGCTTACCTTTTTTTAGCAAATCCTTGATTTCAGCTCTCTTTTTTCTTACCCGCCGGGCTTTCTCCAAACCCTTCTTTCTGTCTTTGTCACTTAAGTTTTTTAAAGCCATAGAGCTCTCTTTATTAAAATAAAATTAGATACATTAGAGTATACAAATATATATACTTAATATCAACATTTTTTCACCAGTTGTCTGCATTTTTCTTCTTACTGCCGGGGTACACGAGAGGTATATTTCCCCTGCAAAGTTTGCATTCGGAAGGCTGATATTTGTCAATACTGAGCTTAATTAAATAATAATATGGACAACCAAATTCCAGACCGGCTGAACGGTCGACTATGCTTGTTACTGCTTTTATCTGCGCACC
This sequence comes from Actinomycetota bacterium, assembly GCA_016783995.1. The sequence continues at coordinate 12,136 of JADHVN010000012.1, read as the reverse complement.
GTTTTTCTTGCATATTTCTATTACTTCCTTTACCGATCCACCGGTGGTAATAACATCTTCTGCAACAATAATTTCCTGGCCGGATTCTATCTCGAACCCACGTCTTAATTCCATACTTTCAGTTTTTCTTTCAGTAAATATCATCCGGCAGCCTGCCGCGTAGGCGATCATATAACCCCACAGGATACCTCCTACAGCAGGTGATACTACAGCATTAATATTTTCTATATCAATATCTTCGCTGACCACATCTAAAGCTTTCCGGGCAAGCCTGTAGGTAATATCCGGATACTGAAGCAGTCTGGCGCACTGAAGATAGTACTTACTGTGATACCCCGAGCTTAATTTAAAATGACCTTCCATTATGGAACCTGTATCCTTCAATATTTTATATATATCCAATCCTTCAACCTGACTTATTACTTTAAGCATGGCCCAGTGCCCTTTCTATTTTTTCCAGATATAAATCTATAGTACCACCTACATCTTCCCTGGTAGTTATCGAACGGCCCACAATTATAAAGTCTGCTCCCCTGGACATCGCCTCTTCTGGAGTGTTTATTCTTTTTTGGTCTCCAGCTGCATCTCCCGGAAGTCTGATTCCGGGGGTAGCAATATAAAAACCGTTGCCGAATTTTTTTCTTATTGCATCGACTTCATTTGGTGAGCATATTATTCCATCTGTTCCTGCATCTATGGCAATACCGGCTAAACTTAAAACAGAATACAGGAAATCCCCTTTAAAGCCTAAAGCCTTAAGATCCTTATCATCCAGACTGGTAAGAATGGTAACTCCAAATAGAAGCGGCCTGAATTTAGCTCTTGATTCTGATTGCTTTTCCAATATTTCCCGTGTCTGCTCGAGCATTTGCCTTCCACCCAGCGTATGTATGGTCACTGCGCTGACACCAAGATCTCCAATAGCTTCCGCAGCACTCTTTACTGTATTGGGTATATCAAGAAGCTTTGCGTCAAGCATTACATTATAACCAAAACTCTTTACTGTATCAATTACCTCCAGCCCAACACCATATATCAGTTCCAGACCTAATTTTAAAGTTGATACCTTGCCGGAAATTTTTCTGCACATACTTACAACATCACTTTTATTATTTGTATCCAGACTTACAATTAATCTGTCTTTTAAGGATAATTTTTTACCTTTCAAGTTCTAAGCCTTCCTATTACTTCATTAATATCATAAATTTTTTTCTCCTTAAGGTAGTTCCTTAAACCTTCTATTATCTTTTCCCCGACATCATACTGTATGAAATTTGCAGTACCAATCCCTACTGCACTGGCACCTACCACCAGAAATTCCAGAGCATCCTGCCAGCTAAAAATGCCGCCCATTCCAATAACAGGGAGGATTTTTTCCCTGGTCAGAGAATAAACCTTTGCCAGAGCAATTGGCTTTACTGCTGGACCTGAAAGACCTCCAAGGACATTGCCCAATCTGGGTCTGAATGTTTCTATATCTACAGCCATACCTACTACAGTATTTATTACTGATAATGCTTCCGCTCCTCCTTTTTTTGCCGCCATAGCTGCTTCAACCAGATTCTGATGATTGGGACTGAGTTTGGCTATAACCGGGATATTTAAAATACTTACCGTTGAACTTACTATCTTTTCAACTTCGTCAGGCATAGCACTAAAGGCCATTCCTCCCTTTTTAATATTTGGACAGGAGAGATTAAGCTCCACCGCAATAATTCTTTCCTTAATATCCGCAGTCCTGGATGCCACTTTCCTGAACTCTTCAGCATCCTGCCCGAATATACTTAAAATAATTTTTATTCCTAATTTCTCGGCCTCGTGCAGGTGCTTCTTTATAAATATATCTATCCCATCATTTTGAAGGCCGATAGAGTTTAACATCCCGGAGGCAGTCTCGCAAATCCTGGGCGGAGGATTTCCCTCTATGGGCGCCAGTGAATAGCTTTTGGTTGTTACCGCTCCAAGTATGGCAGTATTATAAAACTGGCTGTATTCCAATCCATAGGAGAAAGTGCCAGAACACGCTATTACCGGATTATCCAGTTTTATTCTTCCAAGCCTTACTGACAGGCTGAACCCATTTCCTCCGGTATCCGTTTCATATGAAAATAAGCTGTTCTGCTCAGCCAAATATTACCTCCCCCAGATTAAATGCAGGCCCATCCTTACAAACCTTCTTGTAAGAAAAACCTTTTTTGCCTTTTCTTAACTTTACCACACATCCGGCACAAACTCCTACTCCGCAGGCCATTCTTTCCTCAAGAAGTGCGGTTACTTTATTATTTCTATCCTTATAAATATTCTGCAGGGTTTTAAGCATATCTCTCGGCCCGCAGCAGTAAATATCAAAACTTTTAAATGACTTTATATTATTCCAAACATAATCTGATACCAGGCCTTTTTCTCCCCAGGAACCATCTTCGGTAAGCACAGCATAATTTATCTTAAGTTCAATTAAATCTTTTTCCCATCTAAGGTAACTATTATCTTTAAATCCCGCCGCAAAGAATACATTTTTTTTCATTCCGCCGGCAAGCTTTGCTATAAGATACAGAGGGGCTATGCCAATACCGCCTCCAATCAGCAGTATATTATCTTCACCCTTACTTAGGTCTATTCCCTTTCCCAGAGGACCTACAAAATCCAGCATATCTCCTCTCTTAAGTCCGGAGATAAATTTGGTGCCCCTGCCTTTTACCCGGTATAACATGGAAAAAACATTAAATTTTTTTTCAATATTAAAAATACCAAACGGCCGTCTCAGCAGAGGATCAAGCACGCTCTCAGGTGAGCATTTTACATTGATAAACTGGCCTGCCTGGGCGTCCTTGCATATATACGGCGAAAAAATCTCCATCTTGTAAAGGCTGTCGTTATATTTTTCATTAGAAAGTATTTCTCCGGTTAATAATTTCATCAATATTCCTGTATAGGTTTAACTTTGACTTTAGAGTTGTACTTCATCTCCTGTATTCCCTGCACCAGAGCTGAAGCTCCTGATATGGTGGTAACGGAAGGCACATTATGAAGGACCGCCGCAGTCCTCAGATAATACCCGTCACTTCTGGCAACGCTGCCTTCGGGAGTATTTATAATCAGGTCAATTTCTCCATTCTTTATCATATCCAATACATTGGGTCTTCCTTCTCTAATCTTCAGGACCTTATGGCATTTTATCCCTTTTTCTTCCAGCGTATCCCCGGTTCCCTTGGTGGAGATTATATTAAAACCAAGCTGAGATAATTTTCTGGCTATACCGATTATAGCGTCCTTATCCTTATCATTTACACTTATAAAAACCGAACCTGAAGTGGGAAATACCTGATTGGTAGATATCTGTGTTTTGGCAAAAGCAATTCCAAAGCTGCTGTCTATACCCATTACCTCTCCGGTAGATTTCATCTCCGGACCCAGTATAGTATCCACACCAGGGAATCTGTTAAATGGCAGCACCGCTTCCTTAATACTGTAATAACCAAGCGATGTGGGATCAATTCTTTTGAAGTCAATATTTTTTAACTTCCTGCCGGTTATTACCAGAGCGGCTATCTTTGCCAGAGGGACACCGATGGATTTGCTTACAAAAGGAACCGTACGCGAAGCCCGGGGGTTGGCTTCCAGCACATAAACCACAGAATCTTTTATGGCATATTGAATATTCATAAGTCCAACTACCTCAAGTTCTTTTGCCATCCGGTAGGTGTAATCCTTAATAACTCCTATTATTTTTTTGCTCAGGGTAAAAGGCGGTATCACGCAGGCGCTGTCACCAGAATGTATTCCTGCTTCTTCTATATGTTCCATAATCCCGCCGATGAACAGTTCATCCCCATCATAGACGGCATCAACATCCACTTCTATTGCCCGCTCCAAAAATTTATCAATAAGTACCGGCCTGTCATTGGATACCACCGTCGCATTTCTGACATAATCAATCAGGCTTTCTTCAGTATAGACAATGTTCATAGCTCTTCCGCCCAGTACATAGGAAGGCCTTACCAGTACCGGGTAGCCTATTCTTTTGGCTATTTTTTTTGCCTTTTCGGCATCCATAGCAGTCCCATTTTCAGCCTGGGGAATATCAAGCCTCCTAAGCATGGAGCCAAATCTTTTACGGTCCTCGGCCAGATCAATACTGTCAGGTGATGTTCCTAAAATATTTACACCCGCCTTCTGGAGCCTTAAGGCAAGCTTTAATGGAGTCTGGCCTCCAAATTGCACAATTACCCCGTAAGGTTTTTCAGCTTCCACAATATTTAAAACATCCTCAAAAGTTAAAGGCTCAAAATACAACCGGTCCGAGGTGTCATAATCTGTACTTACAGTTTCAGGATTGCAGTTCACTATTATAGCCTCAAAACCTGCATCGTGCAGGGCAAAAGAGGCATGCACACAGCAGTAGTCAAACTCTATTCCCTGTCCGATACGATTTGGTCCGCTGCCCAAAATTACAATTTTCTTCCTGGTGGAAGGCAAAATCTCATCCTCGGCCTCATATGTAGAATAATAATAAGGTGTGTATGCTTCAAATTCTCCAGCGCATGTGTCCACCGGTTTAAAAGTCACTTTAATATTGAATTTATTTCTTAAAGCTCTAACTTCATCCTCATGTGTATTACACAAATATGCAATTTGGACATCAGAATAACCAAGTTTTTTTGCTTCATACAGCCTTTCCTTTGTTATATCTCTAATATCTTCACACTTAAAACCTTTTTCAAACTCCACCAGCTGCTTAATATTAAATAAAAACCAGGGATCTATTTTAGTATAGCTTGATATTTCTTCAACACTCATTCCCCTCTCAAAAGCATATTTAATATAAAAAACCCTATCCTGATTAGGGATAGATAACTTACTGTTCAGAAGCTCTTCTCTTATATCATCTTTTCCATCAGACCCAAGCCCATATCTATCTATCTCTAAGGACCTTATTGACTTCTGAAGAGCCTCTTTAAAAGTCCTTCCAATTGCCAGTACCTCACCTACAGATTTCATCCTTGTAGTAAGACTTGGATCAGTTCCCGGGAACTTCTCAAATGTCCACCTCGGAAATTTTACCACTACATAATCTATAGAAGGCTCAAAACAGGCAGGTGTCTTTTTAGTTATATCATTTGGAATTTCATCAAGTGTGTATCCTATAGCCAATTTAGTTGCGATCTTCGCAATCGGATAGCCAGTTGCTTTGGAAGCCAGGGCACTGCTTCTTGAAACTCTTGGGTTCAATTCGATTACTGCTACTTTTCCATTTTCAGGGTTAACTGCAAATTGTATATTCGATCCGCCTGCATTAACACCTATTTCTCTCATTATTTTAATACCTGCATCTCTTATATTCTGGTATTCTTTATATGTAAGAGTTTGAGCCGGGGCTGCGCAAATACTATCTCCGGTATGTACCCCCATTGGGTCAAAGTTTTCAATTGAACATATTATAACTACGTTATCATTTTTATCTCTCATCATTTCCAGTTCAATCTCTTTCCAGCCTGCAACTGATTTCTCTACCAGGACTTCAGATTTTGGTGAAATATCAAGGCCCCTTGTAACTATTTCCATAAATTCTTCTTTATTAAATGCAATTCCCCCTCCCAGTCCTCCAAGTGTGTAACTGGGCCTTACCACCAGCGGGAATTTTAATTTCCTGCTAAAATTTAAAGCTTCTTTTAAACTATGTGCATATCCGCTTGGAGGGACATAAAGACCGATCCTGTTTATTGTTTCCTTAAATTGTTCCCTGTCTTCAGCCTTATTAATAACATCGATATCAACCCCTATAAGTTCTACGCCAAATTTTTCCAGCACTTTTTCTTTTGACAGAGCTGCTGCCATATTTAATCCTGTTTGTCCTCCCAGCGCCGGGAGTAATGCATCAGGTCTTTCTTTTTTAATTATTTTTTCTACAAACTCAGGTGTTAATGGCTCGATATAAGTTCTATCTGCAAATTCAGGATCTGTCATAATCGTAGCAGGATTGCTGTTTACAAGTACCACCTTGTAACCTTCCTGCTTTAAAACCTTGCAAGCCTGGGTTCCCGAATAATCAAACTCGCAGGCCTGTCCAATAACTATTGGTCCTGAACCTATAAGCAAAATTTTCTTTAAATCTTTTCTTTTAGGCATAAATACTCTTTTTAATTTCTAATTATTAAAATTCTTAATTAACTCAGTGAATTTGCTAAAAACATATCTTGAGTCATGGGGGCCCGGTTTTCCTTCCGGATGGTTTTGTACAGTGTATGCATTTATATCAACGTATTTTAACCCTTCAATAGTATTATCATTTAAATTTAAATGCGTTACTTTACAACCGGTACTGGCAATATCTTTTAACGATTCTTCGTCAACCGCAAATCCATGATTCTGTGATGTTATTTCAACCTTTCCCGTTTCTAAATTTTTAACTGGATGATTGCCACCATGATGGCCGAATTTTAGCTTATAAGTCTTTGCTCCCAGGGCAATAGCCAACAGCTGATGTCCCAGGCAAATTCCAAATATAGGTTTTTTTCCAATCAGCTCTTTAATTGTTGTAATTGCATAATTAACAGCTGCAGGATCACCGGGCCCGTTGGAAAGGAAAATACCGTCAGGATTATATTTTAAAATTTCTTCCGGTTTTGTAGATGCCGGTACAACTATTATTCTAAAACCCTCCCAATCCAGACATTTAAGAATACCCATTTTTACTCCAAAATCTACTGCTACAACAATATACCTATAATCACCTTTTTTAGGATTATAAATATACGGCTTATCGCAAGTAACATATTTTACCAGGTCCCTTTTAATAATCGATGGGTAGCCTTCTATCTTTTTTTTCAACTCACTTTCATCCTCAGTTTCAGTTGAAATAATTCCTTTCATTGCGCCCTCAAGTCTGATATGCCTGGTTAATTGCCTGGTATCTATCCCGGCTAAACCTATAATATTATACTTCTTAATATAATCCCCGAGGCTACCCTCTGCTCTCCAGTTACTGTAGTAATCAAAGAATTCTTTTACAATCAGGCCTTTAGCTTGAATTTTATCTGATTCTACATCTACACTGTTTACACCATAATTTCCAATCTGGGGATAGGTCATTGTAACTATTTGCTCACAATAAGAAGGATCGGTTAAAATTTCCTGATAGCCAATCATAGATGTATTAAATACCACTTCGCCAATTGTTTCGCCGCTACACCCTATATTTATACCTTTAAATAACTTTCCATCTTCTAACATTAAAATTGCCTTCAAAATTACAACCCTTCCTATATATGTTATTTATTTATATAAGCTAATTTACCTTTGCTTATGGTGCAGATTATCTTTCCCATTAACTTATGCCCTATAAAAGCGCTGTTTTTGCTTTTTGAAATAAAATCTTCCCTTTTTACCTCCTCTTCAGTTTCCGTATCTATAACAGCAATATTTGCAGTTTTGCCCACCTCTATCTTCCCGGCATCAATACCCAGAATTTTTGCGGGTGATGTGGTAATCAAACTTATAAATCCGGGAAGACTTATTTTTTCTTCCCTGCATAGTTTGCTGAAGCTTGCGCTAAATAATGTCTCAAGTCCAATGGTTCCAAACTCAGCAAGCCTGAAAGTTGTATTTTTTTCAGTATCAAGATGGGGGGCATGGTCACTGGCTATAGCATCAATTACTCCCCCTTTTATACCTTCTATCAGAGCCAGCCTGTCTTCCTCACTTCTTATAGGGGGCTTTACCTTAAGGTTTGTATTAAAGGAGGCAAGATAGCTGTCATTGAAGAACAGATGATGCGGGGTTACATCACAGGTTATATCCAGCCCGTCTTCTCTAGCTTTTTTTATCATTTCCACTCCGCCCTTTGTGCTTAAATGGGTTATGTGAATTCTGGCCCCGCTTCTGCCGGCAAGAATTATATCTCTTGCAATAATTACATCATCACTCAGGCTGGATATTCCATCAAGCCCCAGCATTGATGAGTAGCGCCCTTCATTTACAAGGCCTCCTCTGGATACGGAGTAATCTTCCTCATGTAATATCAGAGGAAGACCAAATTGAGTTGAATATCTCATAACCTCATACATAAGCCTGCTGTCTCCTACACACCTGCCGTCATCTGAAAAACCAACCGCCCCAGCTTCAGCCAAAAGCCCCATATCGGTAATCTCGGTGCCTTTAAGGCCCCTGGTCATAGCGGCTACAGGAAGAACCCTGCAGGCTGCATCTTCTGATTTTTCTAAAATATATTTAACCATAGACTCACTGTCTATTGGAGGACTGGTATTGGGCATACAGGCAACTGTAGTTATTCCTCCTTTTACCGCAGCTAATGTTCCGGTCTCAATGGTCTCCTCATCTTCAAAGCCGGGGTCACGCAGATGCACGTGCATATCCACAAAGCCGGGGCAGACTATACAACCTTTTGCGTCAATCTCAGTAATTTCCTTTCCCTTCACCTTAATATTTTCCCCCATTTCAGCCAAGATTCCGTCTTTGATATAAATATCGGAGATGAATTCCTTACCCTTTCCAGGGTCGATTATCCTGCCTGACTTTATAAGCACGTTTTTTCTCTCATTGTTATTCATAAAAAAATTTTTAACCTAACATTAAATAAAGTATTGCCATTCTAACTGCTACTCCAAAGGTTACCTGCTCTTCAATTACAATCTTTTCTGCCAGCTCTCCGCTGGTATCCATTACTTCATCGGTAATCTCTATTCCCCTGTTTACAGGTCCCGGGTGCATGACAATGGAGCCGGGTTTCATCCTGGCGAGCCTATCCATATTCAGGGTCAAGAACCGGTTATATTCCATTACCGATGGATAAAATTTCCTATCCTGCCTTTCAAACTGCATCCTTAGCATATATACAATATCGGCATCCTCTATAACATCATCTATACAGTGCTTTACTTTCATACCGGAAAAATCTTCAGGAAGGAACATTGTTGGAGAGACTATAGTGACATCCATACCCATCTTTTCAAATAAGTTCATATCGGATCTTGCCACTCTGCTGTCCAGAAAATCCCCCACAATTGCTACTTTTAATCCCTCAAACTTGCCAAATCTTTTCTTTATAGTATAAAGGTCCAGCAGCGCCTGGGTTGGATGCTGGTACTTACCATCACCGGCGTTTATTACTGGAATATCTACAAACCTGTCAACCATCTTAACCGTTCCGCTGTCACTGTGTCTTATAACAATCAGATCAACTTTCATGGAAAGTATGGTTTTTATGGTATCAATTATAGATTCACCTTTCTTTAGGCTGCTGGTTGAGGGTGAAAAATTAATTATATCCGCGCTTAGCCTTTTTGCAGCAATCTCAAATGAAGTCTTGGTTCTGGTACTGGGTTCAAAAAACAGGTTAATTACAGTCTTACCCCGTAGTGTTGGGACTTTTTTAACATCCCTTCTTGATATTTCAAGAAAAGAATCGGCATTTGAAAGTATCAACTTTATATCTTCCAGGCTCAGGCTGTCAGCATCCAGTATACTTTTTTTACTTAGCATGGTTATCCCTTTTCTACTACCATGACACTATCCAGACCATCAGTCTCTTTTAACTTAACCTCGACAGCCTCATTAAGTGAAGTTGGGAGGTTCTTTCCCACATAATCTGCTCTTATGGGAAGTTCCCTGTGCCCTCTGTCAATTAAAACCACCAGCTGTATAGATTTGGGCCTTCCAAAATCTATTATTGCATCCAGAGCTGCTCTTACAGTTCTTCCGGTATACAGCACATCATCAACCAGAATTACATTCTTGCCCTCTATGTCAAAAGAAATATCAGTTATCCGGGCATTAGGTTTTATGTTCTGCCCGATATCATCCCTGTAAAAGGTTATATCAAGCTTACCCGCCTTAATTTCTGTCCCTTCAAACTTCTCAATATTTTTGGCTATTCTATCTGCAAGCGGTACCCCTCTTTTTTGAATGCCGATAAAAACGAGGCTCTCCGGACCCTTGTTTCTTTCCAATATCTCATGTGAGATTCTCCTGATCACCCTGTCTATATCATCTTCATTTAATATATGCGCTTTTTCTATCATAACCTTTCACCACATAAAAAAACCTTCTTACCATATAGGTAAGAAGGTTAAAATATCGATTATATTATTACTTTTAATAAATATTTTTTTCATTCCTTTTTAGCCTCTCCGGACTATTTTAAAGGTAATAAATATCCACTTTTGTATTCTGCTAAAGAGATACTATAGGAGATTACAGACAAAAAAACAAGTATAAATTTCAAAAAACCTATTCTGTGTTCTTTTTTAATTGTCTGAGCTTGTAGTTTAGATCTCCCCTGCCTTCTTCTCTCTTGTAGTTAGAATTTCTCCCGTAATTAGAATTTCTCTCTTTTGAGTCGAAGTTTCCTTTTGTCTGAGTTCTGGCTTCATTCACAACAATAGTTCTTCCCTTGAAGTCACTCTGATTCAGCTTTTCTATAGCTGCTTTTGCCTGCTCTTCGCTTTCCATTTCCACAAATCCAAAACCTCTTGATTTTCCGTCCATTCTCATAATTACTTTTGAGTAAGTAACAGTACCTACCTGGGAGAATAACTCTTCCAGCTCCTTATCAGTTGTGTTGTAGTCCAGATTACCTACATACATTCTCTTATTCACTTAAAAATACCTTTCCTTAAATTGCTTTTTTCTATATATAAAAGAGTAGTAGAAACTATTATTTAAAAATGTGGAATAAATAAAAGATGTGGAAAAGAAGAATTAAATTCTATTTATGTTTACATACTTTAATAAAAAATCCCTACTGCTCAATTTTAAAATGTAAAACTACTTGAGTAATACTCCAACATTATATAATATATTTTACATTTGTCCAAAGAATATTTTTTTTTCGGAAAAATCATAAATTTAAGCTGCCATCACCGGCAGCTTAAATTCTTTACCCATTATGATATAGAAAAAGTATTTATATTAAGGCTCTACAACTTTTCCCATAAAGAGAATACTTCCTGTCCTATCGTCAGCAATTACAAAGAAGAAGGGCCTGTCTACTCTAAACTCTATTATTTCCTCAGCCATAGGCATTGACGTTACCATCTCCACCACAGTGGCCGCTGCTGCCTCGCTGCCCTTTTCATTCACCTCAATTACTGCCTTATGCAGAACTTTGGATATGAATATGTCTGGATTGATGCCGCTAAAATCTGCCCCCGGTCCGAATGCTATTCCCATTCCTAATTCAGCAAGCGCATCGTTTAAAAGCTTTATTCCATACTCCATCTTATATTTTGGCATGGTAAGGGAAACCTGGCTACCGTAAAACGACTCTTTTATCTCATTCCACTTATCTGCATCCAGAGAGCTGGTTACGGAATCAAGGCTTACCCCCTCATCCGGAAGGATTATATACATTGCCATTTTCTCCTGCCCGTAAGGAAGTTTTACAGCAGAGAAATTATCTCCATCGTAGTAACCAAAATTTTCCTCCTGACTCATCATGGGAACTTTTTTGGTACTGCCATCCAGAAGATAAAAATCATCATCACTGGTCAAGTTTTCATCAAAAGGATAGGTCCAGTTTCCCTTAAAATAAATGGCATTTATAAGATACATTACTGCATCGGGAGGTATCTCGGTAAGCATCTTTTCAATCTTTCCTTTAGTAGCTTCATCTATCCACCCGTTTATGGTATCCACTGCTTCAGGAGTAGAAAAGTCAATTTCCTTTACCTCGGAAGAAAAGTATTTTTTGTTTCTTTCAACGAAATCTTCCTTAGCCTTGAAACCGAGCTTATGCCAGATTGAATTGGCAATAGCCAGCTCGATATCACTGTCAGCATTCTTGATACTGATCATAAGGTCATTAAAACCGGAATTTAATTCCTCCAGGTCAAAACCTTTAAATCCCAGTGCTTCAGCCATGGCAAGATTGGTATCGCCCACCGCCCCATTATAGGTCATGGCAAGAGCTAGAAGTATGGACAGAGGAGATATAAATATATTCTTGTCCTTATCTTCTAAAATAAGCTCCTTGAAGATATCAAACCCAAACCCGGTATTGGCACTGACAAGATTTCTATCCACTGAACCTGCAAGCTCATCAGACTGCTCGGCTGATACCTCGCCAGACTGTTCATCACCAGTCTGCTCTTTAGAACACTGTGTAAAAAGTGCTGCATTA
>JADHVN010000011.1 GCA_016783995.1 Actinomycetota bacterium | reverse complement strand
ACCCACTTCTCTACCGGGACATAGCGAAAAGTTTTACCAAATAGTTCTTTATTTTTCTTGCTTACTGCTTTTAATTTCTTTACAACTTCCTTTGGCTTTGGGACATCTATCAGAAAAATGCCGTTGTATTTAGATTTTAAAAACTTTGGTTTTACCTTTATCTCCTTCATCAAGTTTTCAACACTCTCCCTGCTGCTGGCAATATGAGCTGGATCATATGTTACTACAAGTTTTACCTTCATAAAAATCACTCCTAAAAGATAATTTTTAAGTGAGTATTTTTTGAGTAAGCCCCTAAGCTGGGTTAAATACTTACTAAAAAATAATAATTACTTTTGACATATAGTACCAAATTTAGTACCATTTAACCAGGTGATGAAAGATGAATACTATTTCAGCAAGCAAAGCAAGAAACAATTTATATAAAATCCTTGATGAAGTAAAAAACGGCCTAAAAAGTTATACCATTACTTTAAGGGGTGAAGCTCAGGCAATAATTATCAATCCTGAAGAAGTAGCTGCATGGGAAGAGACCCTTGATATTCTAAGTGATAATAAACTGGTAGAACAGCTACTTGTGAGCAAGGAGGAAATAAAAAGTGGCCAGTACCTGGATGAAGATGACATTCTTAAAGAACTAAATATCACTAGAAAAGAATTGAAATGATGAGGGTCTTCTATTCTAAAACTTCACTAAAACAGTTAAAAAAAATTCCAAAGACCAAACAAATAGAAATCTTAAAAAAGATCGGAAAACTAAAAAATAATCCAGTGGCTGGAAGAAAACTAAAGGGGCTTTTAATGAATTATAGGTCACTAAAATCTTGGCCTTACCGTATAATTTACCAGTATTTTGATAGTGAGAACGTGATTAAAATAAATATCATCCAGCACAGACAGGCTGTTTATAAATAGTGCGGCCAATATCAGGATGGAATAATATCTTTCAATGGTTCTGCCTATAGAAGACTTATTTACGAGAATTAATAATTCATAACACTACATTTTATGGAGCCCGCGACCGGAGTTGAACCGGTGACCTTTTCCTTACCGAGGAAATGCTCTACCAGCTGAGCTACACGGGCAAATTAATTATTTAAGTCCAATTATTCACCAGTATTATTAGTAGTATTATTGTCAATAACAACTTACCCAGAGTTTTTTAATTCAAAATTAATGGTGGAGGAGAGAGGATTCGAACCTCTGTAGGCGTACACCGGCAGATTTACAGTCTGCTCCCTTTAACCACTCGGGCACTCCTCCACTATGGAGCCGGCGGACCGACTTGAACGGACAACCTGCTGATTACAAATCAGCTGCTCTGCCAATTGAGCTACGCCGGCAAATCGATTAGCTTAATTATTATCTTAATCTACCCTGATAATGTCAAGATATAAAAAGCAATATTTAATAGCCAATTAAAAACATCCTAAAAATATACTGTTCCAAAAAAAATAAATTGAAATATAATATATTATAATAACTTTAAAAAATATTGGAAAAATAATGAACTTTGGGACTATTAGAAAAATCTTAATATTTATTGGTGTAGGATAATTAATATTATAATTAGATTCATTATTAAAAAATAATGGGGAGGTTTAACATGGATTTAAGTGGGAACATAAGAGAAAGTATTGCAGCAGGGAGCTTTTATCCAAAGAATTCCATCACTCTTCGAAACCAAATAAACGAATTTTTAGACAATGTAGAAAAATTAAATCTGAAAGATATAAAAGCACTTATATGCCCTCATGCAGGATACATTTATTCAGGACAGGTTGCAGCCTATTCATACAAACAGATAATTGGAGAGCAATATGACAGTATTTTTATCATTGCACCCTCGCACTCAGAATATTTTGACTTTGTTTCTATATATAGCGGGAAAGCATACAGAACACCACTGGGCCAAGTAAATGTTGATATTGAAAGAAGTAAAACCCTTGCCAGCTATAACTCAAATATAAAGATGTCAGAATCTGGACATAGAAATGAACATAGCCTGGAAGTTCAGTTACCTTTTTTGCAGGTAATTTTTGAAGATATTCAAATTGTTCCCATTGTTATGGGATTGCAAAATAAATCTAATATTGAGGAATTAGGAAATGCAATAGGAGAGTTCTTTAAAAATGAAAATATATTAATTATTGCCAGTACAGATCTGTCTCATTATCACCCTTACGATGTTGCAGCCTCATTAGACAAGCAAGTAGAGAAGATGGTGGAAAATTTTGATATTGAAGGCTTACAAAATGAATTCTTAAAAGAAAATGCTGAAATGTGTGGAGGAGGACCAGTAGTTTCATCTATGATTGCTGCCAACATGCTGGGTGCTGCAAAATCTAAAATCATAAAATATCAGAATTCAGGGGATGTTTCTGGTGATAAAAGCGCAGTAGTCGGATATTTATCCGCAGTGTTTTATAAAAATTAATAACAATAAATAGGAAATAATTAAAGAGTCTACAATATTATGATATTTTAAGGCTTTAAGCAGAGTCTACTATTTTATGATATTTATTAATGACCTAGGATCATTTAATTATATTTACCACTTAAGAATTTATTATAGGAGAGAAAATGAAAAGCTTAATATTAAATATAGAACAAAAAAAAGTCCTTATTAATATTGCACAGGAAACCATTGAAAATGTAGTTAGAGGTAAAAATCCAGCTAATTATGACATTAAAGATCATATTTTAAATATGAAATGCGGAGCCTTTGTAACATTACACTTAAATAAAAATTTAAGAGGATGCATTGGTAATATAGTTGCTGAAATCCCCCTATGGAAGACTGTCAGAAACATGGCAAAAGAATCTGCATTAAATGATCCTAGATTTCCTCCTGTTTCTCCTGCAGAACTTAAAGAAATAAATATTGAAATCTCAGTACTTTCACCATTAGAAAAAATATTAGACATAAATGAAATTGAAGTTGGAACACATGGCATACTCATAAAACATGGTTTCAGCCAGGGACTGCTGCTGCCACAGGTCGCAGCTGATTATAACTGGAATAGAACTCAATTTTTAGAATATACATGCCGTAAGGCTGGACTGGGAACAAATTGTTATAAGGATAAAAATTGTGAAATTTTTATCTTCTCGGCCACAGTCTTTGATGATAAAGTGTTAAAAGAAAAGATATAATTCTTTCAATTATTTAAAATGAACAGCTCTGCAATATCTCTGTTAACCTTACTTATAATTATCCCAACCAGACCTGGGCCAGTATGGGCTCCTACTACTGGGGTGCACTCTGTAATAATAGAATCAACACAGTTTAATGATGCCTGAATTTTTTCCATGATTTTTTTTGATTCATCCAGAGCAAGAGAATGTATAATAGCAACAACAACCCACTTTTCATTCCTGAAGTCCTTTATAACTCTCTTAGTTATTTCAATAAGTGAACCCCATCTAGTTATTGCTATGCCCCACATACCTACAATCCCATCATTAATGCTTAAAATAGGTTTAATTTTTAAAGCACTGGTTATCATACTAGCAATTGCTGGCACCCTTCCACTTCTCCTAAGATATTTTAAAGTATCTATAGTTCCATATAACCTAATATTTTTTCTTATAAACTTTAGTATGGATTTTATTTTTTCAAAAGAATATTTTTCCGCTATAGCCTTAGCTGCAACTATTGACATAAAACCGGTACCTACTGTTGCAGACATAGAATCAAATATTAATATCCTCTTTCCAGCCTTAAGCAAATCTTTTGCAATATTAGCTGACTTTATAACTGCTGACAATTTGGAGCTTAGGTGAATGGAAATTATAGTATTGTATTTTTCAAGCAGCCTTTTATAAACTTTAAAAAAATCATGAGGGGAAGGAGAGGAGGAAGTAAATATTGCCTTCTTCTCTTTTTGAAGTGAATAAATCTGCTCTGAATTTATATCTATTCCATCTCTATATTCGTTACCGTTATAAAGTATATATAAAGGGACAATACTAATATTTAATTTTTTTGCATATTCCTTTGGAACATCTGAAGCACTGTCTGTAACTACTACCAATTCCTTCTTTCTTTTAGATTTTTCTTTTAAAACTTTACTCATCATCTATCAATATAATTAATATAACAGATTATATAAATCTAATACTTATCTATTTTATACTACCATTAAAAACAGCTTTTAATAGCTCGGCTCTCTCTTCGGGAGTTGTAACCCGGGGCTGGCTTAAATTTTCAAGCATTGTAGTTATTAAAATAGTATTTATATGCCTGCCTTCATAAAATATATGTTTTGCTATTATTCCCTGTTTTTTTACAAGTTCATTTGCCTGATTAAAAAATAAATTTCCCAACCCGTAATTTATAAAACCATCCCCTCTGAACTCAACACCCATTGGCTGATGTGACTGGCTCCCGCTTACTATATCTGCCCCAGCATCTATAATTCTTCTAAAATCAATAATTTGCTGCTCAAATGGCAAGTAGTTATATGTTTCTGTATACTGGAAAGTAAATATTACAATATAGCCATCTTGCTTTAATTCTTTTATAATATTTTCAAATCTTTGAAAGTCCTCTTCCATTTCTATCTCATCATAAACATTTATACGCGCAGAACCAGGATTATCTTCAGTAGCCCAGTTATATTCTGGTCCAAATGTATTAGCTCCTAAAAATGCAAATTTATTACCATTTACTTCGAGTACCGCAGGCTCCAGAGAATCCTCAAAATCCCTTCCACCTCCAAAATATGGCCATCCTTCTTCCTCATATATATCAAGAGTAAAATGCATCCATTCGTTGCCAAAATCATTCATATGATTTCCTGTAAGTTCAACAACATCAGTTCCCACAAACCTTAATAGTTCTATATATTCGGGTTTACAGCAAAAAACACAATCTCCAGTTTCTATATACCTGCTTCCAGTACAATTTTCTACAAAAGGTATTTCATTGCTAATATGAGTTATATCTGCATCAAGCAATACGTCCACAATTTTCTCAGCAGGGTATAGAGGCCCGTACTCATTCATTCTATTACCAATTGTCTTACCCTGTGCCGGTGCTGTTACACCAGTCATATTAATAGTAGCAAGTTTTTCAATATCCCTATTTGTATTAAATGTTTCTTCTAAATTATTTTCTACTTCATCTACCAATTCTGGATTACTGCCGCTAATATCAATGCTTAGAGTAAGAGGATATTCTAAAATATTTAGGTCTTTATTAAGAATTGACATACCATCAAGAGTTAAAACTTTATACTCTGGTATTATTTCATTAAATGGAATTATTGAAAAATTATTAGGGTTCTCTTTAATATTTGAAAGGATATCCTCTCTTGCAGATATTTCCAGATTGTTGTTTTTACATTCTCCTAAAACCACTTGTAATACATCTAGAATATCCTCAGAAATAATAAGATAGGGATCAGTTTCAGAGTCCCTGGTAAACATCAAAGAGTTTTCATCACCATTCCAGAATTTTTTAAATTCTTCCCATGATATATCATCTAAAACAGTAAAAAATGAAACCACAGGTGTAAATACAAAAAAGTTTGTTGATGACTTATCAGCTAACTTCATTTCTATATTAATATCAGAATTTACTTTACTATAGGCAAACTCTAATTCCTGGTAACATTCTTCTAACTGCTGCTTTAATACACTGCTCATGTAATCAGGAATACTATCATCTAGCCAGAATTTTATGGGATTTTTCTCCAGAGCATCTTCTTCCTGTCCCTCCTCAACTGCTGATACCTCTTGTGCCGATACTTTCTGTGCTGCATTTTCATCAGACTTTTTATTACTATCTTCATCACTAACTTCAACCAATTCCAACGTATCAATAATTTTACAGGATGCTAGGGTAACAGCTAAAACAAAGATTGTTAAAATAAATAAAACTATTAAAGCAAAAAATTTCTTTCTCTTTATTCTATATTTTAAATACATAAAGAATATAAAAATATTTAAATTTGTAATTTCACATAATTCTATCTTTTTACAGGAAAAAATTAAAGTATAAAAATTGGTAATATTTTAAATAAAAGTGATATAATATCTTCCTATAAGTAATTTTTAAAAATATAATAAGTTAAATAGTAGAAGATTAATCCTTTTAAACTAAACAAGCAAGACTTATTAAAGGAAGGTATAATTATGTTTTCAAAAAAGGATGTTGAGACTACTGGTAGTAAAAGTCTAACTATTATAGCTGAAGGTGTAATAGTCGAAGGCAAAATTCGTTCCAGGGGTTCCACAAGAATTGATGGAAAAGTAGATGGTGACATAGTATCTCAAAAAGATTTTATAATTGGTAAAGAAGGAAAAGTAAAAGCAACTGTAAAAACCGCAAACGCGGTGATAGCTGGAAGTTTCCAAGGAGAAATGGTTGCTTCAGGAGAAGTAGAAATAACATCTACAGGGAAATTTATTGGAAATCTAACTCAAAAAGATGCTCTTCTTACTGTTTCTAAAGGCGGGTTATTTAAGGGTGAAAGTATTATAGCTGAAAATGAAGAAGTCTTTAAATTGAATTATGCTGATAAAAGTTCTGATAATGTTAAAGAAAGTATAGAAATTAAAAGGCCGCTAAGGCCTGAAAATGAAATTAAAGAGCCGCTAAGGCCTGAACGTGTTAGGATTTAGAATAAATACTCTAACAATTCCCATATAATTCTCTTAGATTATTCATGATAGGAGTTCAATATTTCCCCATAGTCCGATATTATCATCTTTTATAATTAGGATCCCATCTATACTGTCAAACCTTTTAAAATAATTTAAAGTTAATTTTACATCACTGGCACTATTTACACTGTTAGCAACAGCTGTAGCTGCACCATCTGCACTTATCACTGATCTAGCAGAAACTACAGCTAAATCACAGTGGCCAAAACTTAAAGAATGACCAAACTTACTGGAAGAAGAACAT
The DNA here is from genome assembly GCA_016783995.1 of Actinomycetota bacterium. The sequence continues at coordinate 13,314 of JADHVN010000011.1, read as the reverse complement.
AGACCACACGGTGTATCACTTGCCCTGATTTTTAAAGCTACCCTATTTTTAAAATATTTATTTCTTATATAAACTCCAACACTCGCATCTTTATTGCTTTTTATATATACATCACCACCATTTTCGATTATTAAACAATCACAGTATTTCTGTAATCTTCCTGCCAGGTAATCACATACCACTCCTGCAACAGCTGCCATAGGACCTACATTAAAAACTGAAGTTTTTTGACACATTTCAACAATTATTCTGGGGAAATAATGGGAAGGTTTTACAGGAGACAGGCTCTTTTTAAAAGATGAATCTTTCTCTATACAAAATTCTAAAAGCTTATAAATCTCCTTTAAAGGCTCCTCTATCTTTTTTTTTATATCTTTATTACTGCTAATTAATAAATCACTCTGTTTATATACAACTCGCCAGGTATATTTTTCCTTATTCTTTACACTACTTCTATATACTTCTTTATCCCGGCTTAACTTTTCTGGAATTAAGTCTTCAATATTAACACTATAATTTCTCGCCATTATATCTACTGTTTCTTACCAATATTCCTATAATATAGAAATACTAAAAATATAATCACAAAATAAATAACAACTGTAACAACCAACATCGGCCACTTTACTGCATTTTCAAATATATACATTGTAAGCACCAATACTGGAATTAAAAAAACAGTGGAAACAATGCTTAAAATAAGTGGGTTCTTAATTTTAGGATTAAGAGCCATGCCTAATACTCCCTAAAGAAAGAAAAGGTCATAAGTAAAAGCAATAAAAATCCTATAATTCTAGATTATTCTCATCTGTTTCAAATTCCTCTGCTTCTTTTATTTCTTCTGTTTCCTCTTCACTTTCAATATCAGATACTTCTGAATCTTCCTTCTCTACTGCTTCCTCGGCAGAGATCCTGGTAACATTACCGCTGAAAATACCGCCTTTGTTTATTATAAGTGAATCTGTTTTTACATTCCCATTTATTATTCCTGTTTCTTTAATTTCAACATTGCCGCTTGCTTCCATATTCCCTTCATATCTTCCAATTATTTCAGCATCAATTGTTTTAACATCCGCATTTACGAAACCATCCTTCTGAATTACCATCTGCCCATTAACTTGAAGTTCTCCGGTAACATCGCAATCTATCTCTATTGATTGTGAGATATCAAACTTTCCTTCTAACTTTGCGGAATCACCAGTTATTGTAAGCAATGTTCTGGATTCTCCACTACCTGAATATTTATCTTCACCTTCTCCGAAAGCCATACGACTCCTCCTTTAATTAATTCTAATTATATCAATTATAAACTAAGTTTTGAACAATTATAATATTTTTTTAAAAAACATAAAATTTTTTAAAATTTTTCCTTCCATCCTTTAAATATATTTAAATTATATTATCTTCCAATTCATCAATCTGAGCAAATGCCTTTAGCACGTCCTTTGTAGCTTCTGAATTTGGATATGCCATAAAGACTGGCTCCCTATTTAAAAAAATAGACTTCTGAAAAGCTACAAGATATCTGATCTTCTGGTCAATTATACTTAATTTGTCGCCATACTTTTTTTCAAGGCTATATATTATATCCTTGGATGTTTTCTTTATCTTCTCAAAAGCATTAATTATTACAACAAATATTTTTGCCTCAATCTCAAATTTCTTCTCCAGGTTTTTTATAACCTTATTTAAATAGCTTATATCAAGATAAGAAAATAATTCTGGTTTTACCACAACAATTATATTTTTAGCATAAATAATAGACGTGGTTGAAAGCAAGGTAAAATTTGGCTGCGAATCAATAATTACATAATCATAAGACCCATCAACAATATTTTCTTCTAATATTTTCTTTATTATAATACTTCTATGCATTGATTTATAAATTTTATTTTCACTGAAAGTCCTTTCGAGTAAATAATCAGTTAAATATTCTTCAACTAAAGAAATATTATTAGATGATGGGAGTAAATCGATGTTATCATTAATCTTCATAATATAATCTCTGAAGTTTATATTTATTCCCTTAACATAATTAACTATTAGCTTATCAAGATTATTACCTCTAACATTTGATGGTCCCTTATTAAATGCCTGGACTAAGTTAGTCTGTGGGTCTAAATCTATAAAAAGAATTTTCTTATCTCTCTTTTCAGCAAGATACCATCCATAATTATAACATAAAGTAGTTTTACCGGTCCCACCCTTTGTATTGAAGAAAACAATTTTTTTCATTCTTATACTATTAATCGAATGAACTTTAATAAATGATATACAGTTTTAAACTATACAAATTATATAATACAAACTTCTAAAAATCTATAATTATTTACCTATTTATTTTCTTACTACTACAATATCATAAAATCTTGATTAGGTAATTTGCAAAAAATTGATATTAGAGTATCATAAAATACTAATTTTAATAGGCTAACCAATATTTTTTAATATATTAAACAACATTTTTTTATGGCAAAAACAATAGAAGAAATAAATAAGAAAATAAAAAGTGGGAAAGCCGTAGTTCTAAATGCTGAGGAAATAATAGACTATGCTCAGAAAAATGGAATAGAAAAAACTGCAAAAGAAATTGATGTAGTTACCACAGCAACTTTTGGTCCAATGTGTTCAACAGGAGCGTTTGTAAATTTTGGTCATTCTGATCCCCCTATAAGAATGACTAAAGTACTGCTAAATGATGTTCCTGCTTATGCAGGTTTAGCAGCTGTAGATGCTTATATTGGTGCAACTGAATTATCAGAAACTGAGGGGATGAATTATGGTGGAGCTTATGTTATCGAAGATTTAGTATCAGGAAAACCAATAAAATTAAAAGCAACATCCTACGGTACCGACTGCTATCCAAGAAGAGAAATCGAAACATATATCACCAAAGAAAGCATAAACCAGGCATATCTTTATAATCCAAGAAATGCATACCAGAATTACGATGTTGCAACTAATTCTTCTAATAGAATTATTTACACATATATGGGGAAACTTCTTCCTAACTTCGGGAATGCTACTTTCTCCAGTGCCGGCCAGCTAAGCCCTCTGCTGAATGATCCCTATTACAGGACTATTGGAATAGGAACAAAAATCTTTCTAGGAGGAGGAATAGGATACGTTGCCTGGCAGGGAACCCAGCATAATCCAGGCAGGGAAAGACTGCAGAATGGAACTCCTGCCGGTCCAGCAGGAGCATTAGCCTTAATTGGAAACTTAAAAAACATGAATACCAAATACTTAAAGGCTGCTACTTTTTATGGCTATGGAGTTACCATGTTTGTTGGAGTAGGAATTCCTATTCCCGTAATTGATGAAGAAATGGTCCAATTTTTAAAAATAAAGGATGAAGAGATATTTACTGAAATAATAGACTATTCTGTTCAAAGAAGAAACAAACCATCATATGGGAAAATAAACTATAAACAGTTAAGAAGTGGCTGTATAAAAATAAATGGGAAAGATGTCCAAACAGGTTCTATATCCAGTTACTACAAAGCAAGGGAAATTTCAAATGTCTTAAAGGAATGGATAATGAGTGGCAATTTTTATCTAACACCAAGTGTTACTTCACTGCCACTGGATGAGGATTTAAACAGCCTTGATATACTCAGCAAAGAGGAGCTTTAATGAAGACAAGAAAATTAGTTCTGACATTTCCAGAAAATATTGTAACCAAGCCTATAACCTATAAATTAGTTAAAAATTTTGACCTGGAATTTAATATACTCCGAGCAGAGATAACAACAGAAATGGAAGGTAAGATATTACTTGAGATTAAAGGAAACAAAAATCAGATTGAAAAAGGCATTGAATATCTTACTAAAGAAGGCGTAACAATACAGGAAGCTTCAAAGGATATAATTATGGACAAAGATCAATGCATGCATTGCGGTCTCTGCACATCCCTCTGCATAACACAAGCTTTAACCCTTGATAAAATTAATTTTAAGCTAAATTTTGATAAAGATAAATGTATATTATGCGGTTTTTGCCAGAACTCCTGTCCAGTTAATGCAATAAAAATAAAAATATAACCAATCACCAGCAAATACTTTTTTTAAATTTTTATACTTGCTTTCTTTGTTTATACTTCTTCACTTAAATAATATTTTAATTACTTTTTTAATCTAAACACAGCATTATTTACACTGGTAATTATTTTCTATTTTTATTGTATAATATAATTTGCACTATTTAAGAGATGTATTTATAACTCTTAAGTTTTAACAATTTTAATAACTTGCAAATATCTATGATCTAATTATGAAAATTTATTCAATTAGAAATAAAAAAAATCAATACATAAAGGGAATCTTATTCTTATTAGCTTTTTTTATTTCTCTATCACTTTTTTTAGTAACATTCACTGATGAAATTTACGCAGATGAAAATAAGGCCACTGCTGAAATTAATCATTTCTATACATGTAATATAGAAGGTATAATTGACCCTTCCACAGCAAATTACCTGGGTAAATGCCTGGAAAAATCACAGGAAGATGGTTCTGGACTCATAATACTTATGGATACCCCTGGGGGATTAGAAACTTCAATGAGAGAAATAATAAAAACCATTTTAAATACTGCTGCCCCAGTAATAGTATTTGTCTACCCAGATGGTGCAAGAGCAGCTTCGGCAGGTGTATTTATAATATATGCAAGTGATATTGCCGTCATGAGCCCTGGTTCTAATATTGGCGCTGCACACCCCGTTAATTTAGGAGGAGAACAACAAATATCTGAAGAAATGATGGAAAAGGTAGTGAATGACTCCGTATCTTTTATCAGGAGCCTTGCAAGCCTCCATGATAGAAATGCTGATTGGGCTGAAAAAGCAGTTAGAGAAAGTGATTCCATTACTGCAGATAAAGCTTTGGAACTGGGAGTAATAGATTTTATTTCATCTGATCTAAAAGAACTTATGGAAAAGGTTGATGGGAAGATTATAAATAAACAAAAAAATACTTTTGTTTTAAATACCAGCAATGCAGTTACAGAAGAAATAGAAATGAGTTTTATTTCTAAATTCCTACATATAATTTCTAACCCAAATATAGCATACTTATTATTTATTATTGGAATATTCGGAATTATCTACGAATTTTCTCAACCTGGACTTGGAATATCAGGGGCTATAGGTGTTTTATTTATAATACTAGGTCTATATTCTTTTAGCATCCTGCCTATAAATTATGCAGGTCTTGGTCTTATAATTTTAGCAATAATTTTATTTATACTGGATATAAAATTAAATCTTGGAGGTATATTATCCATATTAGGAATAATATCCATGCTAATAGGTTCATTTTTACTCATTGATACCGGTGCTCCTTATCTTAAAATAGCAAAGACACTGATAATATGTGTAACCATTGTAGTATCTGGTTTTATAATCATCGTAGTAAGAGCAGTATATAAAACTCATATAAGAAAACCAGTCACCGGAAAATCTGGAATGATTGGTGAAACTGCAATAACTCTAGAAACCTTAAATCCTGATGGTCAAATAAAAATTGATGGAGAAATATGGAATGCAATCTCAAAAAATAAGAAAAAAATCAACAAAGGCGAACATGTCATAATAATTTCAATTAAAGGCCTTACTTTATTTGTACAAAAGATAAAAAATAAAAATAAATCAAATTGATTGTTTAACTATTTTTACAAAAAAAGAAGAAATATATAAATTTTATTTGTCCAAGAAAATTTTTTATTTTTATAATTAATTTAATTTATAGTTATTATTTAATGAGAACAAATGTTACAATAATATAATAATAAAAAAATACATTAATAAGGAGGTTTATATGATTCCCATAGGAACACTGATTATTATCATACTCGCTGCTGTTTTTGTTCTTATAATTCTAATTTCTGCTATAAAAATTCTTAAAGAGTATGAAAGAGGTGTAATATTTAGATTTGGAAGGCTGAGCAGCACAAAAGGTCCTGGAATATTTGTTATAATTCCTTTTGTAGATAAAATGGTAAAAGTCGATCTTCGTATTGTCACTTTAGATGTCCCACCTCAGGATGTCATTACTAGGGACAATGTTCCAGTAAAAGTAAATGCCGTTGTGTATTTTAAAGTAATGTATCCTGAAAAATCAGTAATTGCTATAAAAAACTATATACTTGGCACTTCTCAAATTGCTCAAACAACTTTAAGAAGTATATTAGGACAGGCAGAGTTAGATGATCTCCTTTCAAGAAGAGAAAAAATAAATAAAGAACTCCAGTTAATAATTGATGAACAGACTGATCCATGGGGAATAAAAGTATCAACAGTCGAAATAAAAGACGTTGAACTTCCACAATCAATACAAAGAGCATTTGCTAGGCAGGCTGAAGCTGAAAGAGAAAGACGGGCTAAAATTATAAATGCTGAAGGAGAGTTTCAGGCATCAGAGAAGCTTTCCAATGCTGCTGAAATATTAAGCAAATTTCCTGTATCAATACAGTTAAGATTTTTACAAACACTTCGAGAAATAGCAGCAGAGCAAAACTCAACTATTATATTTCCAGTACCAATTGATTTTATACAGTCCTTTATAGAATTGATGGGAAAAAACAAAGATAGAAATAATAAGATATAGCAAGATACAATGATAGCCCAAAGCTTTTTTTTTCTAGATAAAAATATATCTGGTAAAAAAATCATCCTGAGGAAGCTGGAAAGATATGATCTGGAAACATCTATAACCTGGTTAAAAGATCCTGCCGTTAATAAATTCTTAAGTCATAATTTTAAAGAACTTACTATAGATGAAGAATTTCAATGGTTTAATTCAATCCAGCTTTCAAATAAGGATATGGTTTTTGCCATAATAGCTAAAGATAAAAACAAATATATCGGTAATTGTGGCCTTCATAGGATAAATTGGGTCAGTAAAACCTGTGAACTTGGAATAGTAATAGGTAATAAAGAATACTGGAATAAAGGATATGGTTCAGATGTTATTGATAGCATTACTGGTTTTGTAATAAATAAATTAAATCTTGCCAATATACATCTTAATGTATATGAATATAATAACAGAGCTATTAAAGCCTATAAAAAATGCGGATTTAAATTAATAAAAATTCTTAAGAAAAATCACCTTTATGATAATAAATACTGGGACACTTACGTAATGGAGTATAGTTGATGTATCCATATAGAAGAAAAAATAAATTAGGTGCGGGTTCTATTTTTTTTATGGTTATATTTATACTTATTACCATTGGTTCAGGATATCTATTTTATACTGACGAAGGAATGTTCTGGGACTATTTACCATTTATTAGCATACCGGTAGTTGTAATAAGTTTGATTCTGGCTATTTTTAATTTTGTAAAAAAAATAACTGCTGGATTTATATTTATAATTTTTTTTATTATTTTTACTGCAGGCATCATCATGCCCACCATTTTTGGTCCTTCAGCAATATACCAAGACGCCAGACAATGTTATGAAAATAAAGACTATACTGAATCAATTGATAAATATAAGATTATTTTAAATAAATATCCAAACAGTAAAATATATGATGAAGCTTTAAGGAATATATCACTTGCTTATTATTCAAACAATGATTACGAGGAAGCTATCTCCTATTTCAGTAAAGCAATTAGTAAAGAAATAATCCAGCCCCAGGACCTTGAAATAAAAAAAATTTTTACTGACTGTTATGCAAAAATTGCAGAAAATTCTTATGATGAAAAAAACTATGAAAAATCAGGACAAAACTACTTAAAAGCAATAGAAATTTTAAACGAAATAATAGAGCAATTTCCAGATACAAACGAAGCTTTTATTTCTACTTACAAAATTCCAGAATATTCATATAATGCAGCTTTAGGTTTTTATAAAAGCAAGAACTGGAATGAAACAATAGAAATCTTAAACAATATAATCAGCGGCTACCCCGAAAGTGATACTTCTAAAGAAGCAAATCTCTTATTATTTAAAACATATATAAGTGAATCACTGGAACTAAATGAAAATAAAGATTATGAAAACAGTATAAAAGAATTCTTAAAAATACTGGATCTTGATAAAGAAATTCAGGAACAAAATAGCTATATCTTTAATAACCAAAAAAGAACAATATTTTCCAATACTCCAACCAGTACTTTAAGAAATATTGGTTACGATTTTTATAATGCTAATGATTATTCTAAGGCACTATTTGTTTATGATACTATAGTTGATTTGAGTCCTGATATGGAAGGACAATTAACTCCATTTGTTGTTGACAGTAAAATAAAGCTGGTTGCCGGCTCAGATCATACTGAAATTATTCAATCAATACCTTACAAATCTATTTCTATCCCTGAGCAAAGTGGATTACATATTGAAAATACCACACTATACAACCTAATTATTTATATTAAAGGACCTGAATACAGGATAATTAAATTAGAAGCTGAATCTAAAACAGAAATTGATATCAAATCAGGAATATATAAAATTGCCGCTGAACTTGAAAAATCTGATATCCCGCCTTTTTATGGAGAAGTAACCTATGAAGAGAACCAGCAGTATAAAGAAATATATAAAATCTCTGAACAATAGTAAATAGAAATTTATAATAGAGGTGCTATTAAAGTCCCTTAAGACTGCTTTCTATAAGCTGTTTTAAATTTTCATCCAAACATCCACGGACAGTATCTTTATCCGCTTCCCTCTCAACACCCAATTGTTCCTCTAAATTAATAACCAAATCAGCTAACAATTTATCTACTTCTTTATATTTTTTTGAAATATATTCTTCTTTGCCAACTTTTAGATTTTTTACCAGTTCATCTATGCTGGAGTTAAATTTATCAAAGGTTTCCTTAAGTGTACCCGTAAAAGAAGCTTTTTTAAATATTCTTTCCCAGAAGCTGTCTCCTTTATTTTTCTCACTATAGTAATTAAAAAGCCCAAACAAATATTTAATATCAAAATTTTTATGTTCACACATATCTCTAATTACATACATCCTTTTTGACATGTATGATACTCGATGTAACTTTTTAACATCAATCATCTTTACCTTCTAAAAATAATAATATATTAATAATACATTTTAACTGCTATTAGTAAATTAGTAAATCTTAATTAATACTGGTCAATAATTAGATACAAATTTACTATCTTTAATAAAATATCGCAGCTGCTTATCCCTGCCGTTTGTTATTCCTATTCTTTTAGAAACAGATATCTTTATATCTCTATTTAAAATCTTATTATTATAAATACATAGTTTACTTTTAATTTTAGTAAAATCTTTTCTATTATCACTACTATTTACTCCCAGAGCTATAGTTAATTTACCAGGTCCGTTTGCCAATTTTTCCTTCTCTTTGATCCCTCTCTTCCTTGCCATTATATTAATCCCATAAATAGGCTCAACTGCCCTAATTAATACCGCTCCTGGATTACCTTTAGTTTCAGTTACAACATTTAATAGATAATACATCCCATAACATAGATAAACATAGGCAATGCCTGGTCTGCCAAACATTATTTTTGCCCTCGGCGTAAGCCCTCTTGAGGCATGACTGGCTGGATCATCCATACCGTAATAAGCTTCTGTCTCTACTATTAATCCGCCAATTGTTTTATTATATTTAGTCTTTACCAGTATTTTGCCCAGAAGTTCCTTCGCAACTATTGAAGTATTTCTCTTATAAAAATTATAATTTAAAATATCATTACTTCTTAATTTATCAACCATAGCTTCATAAGAACAAACCATTTTTTTAGCTGCGAATATATTTTAGAAAACAACAACCTGCCTCTATTCAATTTCTTTAAATAAGCTTAATTCCTTTTCCTTATCTTTTAAAATATCAACAAATACATTAACCAATTTGGGATCAAATTGTTTACCTGAACATCTTTTTAATTCTTCAACAGCTTCTTCCTTGCTTATGGCTTTCTTATACTGTCTGCCATAAACCATAGCATTATAAGCATCAATAATCGCAATAATTCTAGATATTTGCGGGATACTTGTCCCTGTTAATTTATGAGGATACCCGCTTCCATCCCAATTTTCGTGATGAGCCAATATCGCTTCAGTAATTGAAGCAAGCTGTGTGGAAGATTTAGCAATTCTATAACCTATCTCAGGATGTCTCTTTATAATCATCCAATCTTCTTCACCAAACTCTTTCTCGCTCTCAATCAAACTCCTTTTTATTGCTATCTCCCCAATATCTTTAAATGTAGACAACAGTATTAAATTATCTATCTCACTTCGTGGCAATTTAGCAGCTTTTGCTAATTTTATAGCCATATTTTTTATACGCTCTGCCTCACTCTTTGCCTCACTATCGCTTTCCCATAGGGATTTTTTAAGATATTTTATAATTGAAGCTGCAATTTTTTTACTCTCAAGCAGTTTCTCCTCTTTCATCCTGCTTTCAGCTTCTCTTATAATATCTGATATTTCCTGGTTAATTTTAACCTTTGTTGAGAATCCTAATGATATATTTAAAGGTATATTTTTATAATTAAATTTTTCACACTCTCTCCTTACCCTAGATATGATCTTGCCAACAACATCTTCACAAGTATTTGGGAGCATTATTACAAACTCATCTCCTCCCCACCTTGCAATAATATCGTCAGCCCTGCAGGATTTTTTTAATATATCTGCCATGCCTTTAAGTATTAAATCCCCTTCCTTGTATCCAAAGGCATCATTTATTAATTTTAATCCATTTATATCCCCAATAAGCATACTTAGTGGTAATTGCCTTGATGTATCTAATCTTTTCAGCTCTTCCTCAAAGTAAGCTCTATTATAAAGGCCGGTTAATGTATCATGGAAACTCTTATATCTTAACTTTTCTTCTTTCTTTTTTTGAACAGTTATGTCACTAATAATTAATGTATAAAAAATACTATTATTAGATTTCCAAAAAGAAATTGATATCTCAACTTTAATTTCTATGCCGTCTTTTCTTAACCCTATTGAGCTTATTGACTTTTTTATGTTCTGTATTTTTTTAAAAGATATTATTTCCCTTATCGCTACTTTGTTATTATATATCGCGTCAGGGATTATTATATTTATTGATTTTCCAATAATTTCCTTACTTTTATAATAAAAAAGCTTCTTAGCTCCATCATTCCAAAAAATAATCTTACTGTCTGAATCAACAATAATAATTGCATTACTGAAAGTATTTAACAAAGAATTGTACACATTAGCTAGTTCTGGTATATTTTTATTATCCATATTTTTACTTATCTTTTTCTTCTTTTATTAATAACAATTCTAATCAGCAAGTAAATATAAAATCATTACTAAATAGATTTTACCTCTACCTCATCTCCATCCTTTATATTTTTCAGGTCTTTAATACTTTTTTTATTAATTACATTCCCTAATACAGTTACCGGACTCGCTGCCTGTGGTTTATCTCCAACACTCGCAGGAGTTCTACCGAAAAAAATACACAAAGCATTACCAGGCGGCCAGAAAGCTGCAGTCCCAACATCCACAACTTCTACACCTTTCTCTAGTCCTGTTTTTAATGGAATAGAAAAATATATTTCATTGCCCCATTTATTTATAGTTGACTTTAAAGGTAGGATTTTTAATAATTTATTAGAGGTTTTTGAATTATTCAACTGCAGCTCAATCTTATATTTTTTTGTAATTACATAAATCTTAGGAGCCATAATCAATCACTTATCCTTTTTTAATCTAATAATTTTAAGAATAAAATAATTACTATAACTATAATACAATTTATATTTAAATCACATATCTATTACAGAAAAATAAATAAAAATATTTAAAAATTTTATTGTATTAGGTAAAAAAATTTTGTATATTACACTAATAAACTACAATAAGGATAGAAAGGAATTTTAGTGGAAATAAAAATAGACAATGAATTATGCACAGGTTGTGGACTCTGTGAAGAAACATGCCCTGATATTTTCAAGTTAGATGAAGATGAAGACATAGCAATAGTTACTAAAACTGACTATGATGAATATGATGAAGAATGTATCCAGGAAGCAGTAGAAAGCTGCCCTTCAGAAGCAATAACTACCGGTTAATCTAAATTAAATACTAAAAATTTATTTTATTATAAAAAAAATAGTCCTGCTTTTATTATAGGACTATTTTTTTACCTATATAAAAAATAAAATGACTAAATTATTTCATCAACTAATCATTTTAAATTTATGGCTTTTTAAATTTAGGAAGCCAATCTTTTATGATAAGTGTGAGCCCACCAAGTCCAAATAAAATACCTGCAAGCTTGAAGGCCCATCCAGCAAATGGAATACTAAATGCAATAACTATTATTACAAGACCGATAAGATAAGCCAATACTTTCCAACCATATTTCTTTAAATTAAGACGTGTTTTGGACAAAATCTTCTCACCTATAAAATAGGATAAAAATACAGTGCTTACATATATTAAAACAGCATACAGTATTATAAGAATTAAATTAGCTGAAATTGTCAGTATTCCAAGCCCTGCACCTATTACTGTAATAAATAAAAATACCGCAATTACAAATAGTGCTATAATTCCTACAGGCACTCCAAATAGTGTTATTGCTCCAGCTCCAACACACATTCCTAAAGTACTGCTCATTCTTTTGTTAAATTTATTAAACACTGCAGGTATTGCCAGTATTAATATTATTCCAAGAACAAATAGGCTTAAAAATGAAATAATTTTACTGCCAAAATAAGCAGCACCAAAAGTACTAAAAATGCCTGCTAACGCACCTTCAGGAACACCGATTTTACTTACCGCTTCAGGTTCTTCAATTTCAGTATATTTTACTTCACCACTTATCTCAGCATTTTTTGAAATTTTTATTGTAGCATCTCGAGTAGAACTATAACTTAAATCCCCTCCTATCTCTGAATCTTCAGAAATTGAAAGAAAACTAACATCACCAATAATAACATCTCCACCAATTTTTCCATCAATATCAATTTCTCCACCACTAGCTATAACTTTGCCCACAACCTCGCCATTAACATTTAAAGTTCCGCCATTAATAACTAAATCACCGTCTATTTTTGTATTTTTACCTATTGTTATCTGTCCACCTACTACAATTAAATCGTCACCAACATCACCATTTATGGTAATGATCCCACCTGCAACCCTTGCATCATCTCCCAGGTCACCATTTACAGTTATATATCCTCCTGCTGCCATCAGATCTCCGCCAATATCTCCATCAAACTGCAATCTTCCTCCTACGCATATAATATCCGAATCTGTATCTCCTGTTATAACTACATTTGCACCAGAAATATAAAGATCGTCCTCTATATCTTCTGTTA
>JADHVN010000010.1 GCA_016783995.1 Actinomycetota bacterium | reverse complement strand
CTGCAAATATCTATTATCATCTGTTGTTCTTCAGTTAAAAAGTATCTCATAAATCCTCCGATTAATTTTACTTAAAAAGATTAGTTTTATAAAAAGACGGGGTCTCAATATAATGGTTTCACAAATATGCTTATCAATAAAATTTAGTGACAGCTTAAGTAATGAAACTTTATATTTACTGATGCGTCTTTTTCATAGGACTTGGTATATTTTGAAAAGATAGTATTCTAATTTATATTAAGACTTATTAATAGAACTTTCATTAGCATTACTGCATAAAAAACATAAAAGAAGAAAAATGAATATCAGTAATAATACTATAAAAACAGGTATACCGCCATTAATATATAAAGCAGGATATAAAGAAAAAGCTGAATATAAAGAATTTATTATTAAATTAATATTTTCTTTTATATTCGCAGTTCTTATGGCAATTTCAGCAAATTCTTTTTTCTATCTGCCATTCACTCCTGTCCCCATTACCATACAGGTAGCAACAGTTTTTATGTCTGCAATCTTTTTAGGAAGTAAGTGGGCTGCTGCAAGCCAGCTGCAATATATACTAATGGGTATTATGGGTTTTCCTGTATTTTCAGGTTTTAAGAGCGGAATTATAGCATTAACAGGACCAACTGGAGGTTATATTATTGGCTTTTTAGCAGCTGCATTCATTACAGGTTATATTATTGAAAATGCTAATTTTACAATCTCCAATTCTGGAAATAATATAATTATATACTTTTTTGCATGCATAATCGGACTCTCTCTTATTTATTTACTGGGATATATTCAATTAGTTGGATTTTTAAGCAGTATATATATTTATAAAAACTATGCAGATCTACTTATCGCAGGCTGGAATTTAGGAGTCAAACCTTTTTTAATAATTGACTTTATTAAAATCCTTATTATATTAAATATCTTTAAATTATATAAATAAAAAAAATGAAGAAAATTAAAATAATCGACATCACCATTAGAGACTTATTTCAGAGTGTAGATCCTCAACACTTAAACAAAAAAATATTAGATACAATACTTGATAATTACAACAATACAGGTTTTGATATTCTTGAAATATTTGGCGGATCAAGCTTTGAAAAGATTCTTGAAAATAAATTTTGCCTATCTCCTTTTGAAATTTCTTCTTATATTAAAAATAAAATCCCTTCAATCCAGTTACAGGCACTTGTAGGAGCAAGGAATCTTGTAGGATTAGAAGTTTATTCAAATAATATTATTAAGAAGTTTATTAAACAATGTATTAACAATGGAATTAATACATTTAGAGTTTATGATGCCTTAAATGGCCTTGAGAATCTTAAATACACAATAGATGTAATTGTAAATAATGATAGTAATTGCCAGGGAACTATTATTTATGATGGTTTAAAAGATACAAATTTTTATATAGAAACAACAAAAAAGCTTGAGAGCTTTGGATGCTCAAGTGTATGCATTAAAGATGTTGAATCAACAATGCTGCCAAAAAATACTGAAAAACTGTTTAAAGCACTTAGTATGGAAAATGATATTCCATTATACTTTAGTGCATACAATTTAAGAGGACTTCAAATACTTAACTATTATCAGGCATGTATTAACGGTTGTAATGGAGTTGATATTAGTTTCATACCTTCTTCTTACAATGATTACAATCCGGTTATTTTTCCATTCCTTTTAAGTTTAAAAGATTTAAATATTTCTCACAGTCTTAATCATTTAAAAATTCTTGAATTATATGAAAATATAAAAAATTATATTTATCCTAATATTGACCAGGACTTGTTTTATTCAAAGTTTATAATAAGCAGTAAAAATAATAACCTTCTTCCAAAATGGCTTATCCCTGCAATCAGCAAACAGCTCAGTAATATAGGTGAATTAAAAAGATTAGATCAGGTTTTGGAAGAAATATTTAAAATAAAAAATGAAATAGGCAGTCCTTCCCTATCTACTCCTGTTGGACAGATAATTGCCAGCCAGGCAATACTTAATACTGTAATATCCGATTACCGATGGGAAATAACAAATGATGAAATCAAAAAACTCATCTGTGGTTATTATGGGAAACTGCCCATAGATATTGATAAGAAACTCTTAGATAAATTATTCGACTCTGCAGATTCTTTAGAAAAAAACACAAAATTTAAAATCAAAGATATTTATACACAGTATAGAAATGAGATTAGCAATCTAACAAAAAGAGAAGAAGATGTTATAAGCTATTGCTTTTTCCCTGAAAAAACAATCAAATTTCTTCAGCAAAAAAATTCTAAAAGTAAAGATTCTTTAGAAACTGAGAACCTGCCGCCTATCGGCAAAGAAGCCGTTTTCTTACCAGAAAAAGAAAATATAAAAAAATCAAAATTAGATAATCTTGATATAAGAAAAATAAAGGAAATAGCAAACCTTGTAGAAAGCAGTAACATAAATGAAATAAACCTTGAATTGGAAGGTGTTAAAATATCAATTAATAAATTAAATTCAAATTTTATAAAAAAAGATTATAAAGAAATTGATAAGCCTTCCACCAGCAGCAAAGAAAAAGCTGAAACAATTAATAATTCCGAAAGAATAATCGAAATAAAATCCCCTATTGTTGGAACATTCTATAGTACACCTGATCCTGCGTCACAACCTTTCGTCAAAATTGGAGATAGGGTTAAAAAAGGAGATACTTTGTGTATCATTGAAGCAATGAAGCTAATGAATAAAATTAATTCTGATTATAATGGAAAAATAAAGGATATATTAATTAAAAATGAGGAGCCAGTGGAATTCGAGCAAATTATTATGCTGCTTGAGAAAGATAATAATGATTGATAATTTACATATTCAATAATAAATAATTATATATCCAGTAGCTAATAACTATATATTTAATAATCAAAAATCATATGTTTAAAAGAATATTAGTAGCGAACAGAGGAGAAATAGCTGTAAGAATAATAAGAGCCTGCAGGGAGCTTGGTATTGAATGTGTCTCAGTTTATTCAACAGCTGATAAGGATTCTATTCACATAAATCTCTCCGATAGAAGCATTTGTATTGGGCCGCCTCCCTCCAATAAGAGTTATCTTAACATAAATAATATAATAAGTGCCGCAGTTGTTACAAAATGTGATGCAATACATCCTGGATATGGGTTCCTTGCAGAAAACCCTAAACTTGAAGAAAGCTGCAATGAAAATGATTTAACTTTCATTGGACCTCCAGGTGATATCATCTCACTTGCAGGCAATAAATCTAAAGCAATCAAAGTTATGAAGGCACACAAAATCCCCGTAATTCCTGGATCCGAAGGAAATATTGAAAGTATAAACGATGCACTAAGGTTTGCTAAAAAGATTGGTTACCCTGTTATAATAAAAGCTTCCTTTGGAGGTGGAGGGAAAGGTATGAGAATTTGTAAAAATAAAAAAGATTTACGATCTTTCTTTCCACTTGCAAAATCTGAGTCTAAATCAAGTTTTGGTATAGGAGAAGTATATCTGGAAAAATACATTTCAAAACCAAGACATATAGAATTTCAGATCATAGCTGATAATTTTGGGGATATCACCTGTGTGGGTGAGAGAGAATGTTCTATCCAAAGAAGACATCAAAAACTACTTGAAGAGGCTCCAGCAACAAATCTATCTATCAAAACACGTAAAGTAATGCAAGAGTTTGCAATAAGAGCTGCCAGATCAATAAATTATAAGAATTTAGGAACCATAGAATTTTTATTAGATAAAAATGAAAAATTTTATTTTATTGAAATTAACACTCGCATACAAGTAGAGCATCCAGTTACTGAAATGGTTACAGGCTTAGACTTAATAAAGGAGCAGATTAATATTGCTTCAGGTAAAAATATTTCCCCTCTAGCAAAGAATATAAAAGTTAATGGCCATGCAATAGAATTTAGAATTAATGCTGAAGATCCTGATAATAATTTCTCACCAAACCCTGGGAAAATTATTGATTACTTTTTACCTGGAGGTCCTGGTATAAGAATTGATACTTATATTCATTCAAATTATTCAATCTCACCCTTTTATGACTCTCTTTTAGCTAAACTGATAGTATGGGGAAATACAAGGCAGGAAGCAATTTCAAGATCAATAAGAGCATTAAATGAATTTAAAATTGATGGAATTAAAACTACTATACCATTCCATAAAAAAATCTTAAATAATGATTTATATAAGTCAGGAAATATACATACTCATTTCATTGAAGAAGAATTAGGCATCTAAGATACTTCTTATTTTTTTACAAATCCCTAATAATTATAAATTTCTACAAGCAAGCCTTCAGCATCTCTAAGATAAAGTGTATCATGATTATTATTCCATACAGGCCTGGTACCTCCCCAGTAAAAATTCCCATTACTGTCTATACCGCTTCCTGAAAAGAGATATATAATAGAATCTTTTTTGAATAAGAAACTGCAGAACTTATAAATATTGGTGGCACTGTCTTTTACAGTCCAGTCTCCTATATTAACATCCTTAGAGCTAATATTTTCGACAATTACATATTCATCATTTAAATTCTGATTATCATTTCCTTCAGCATCATAATTAATATCAATTTTTACAATAGTAATTTTTGATCTTTCCCATAAACCAATATCATTTGATCTTGCATATCGCTCGGCTTCTAAAAATTTCTCTGTATATTTTACATCTGGAGGATAAGTATATGCATTTGCAAATCCCCTCTCTATCATTTCAAGGTTTATAAAAAGACCGTTCACATATACATACCTTAATAGCCTTCCATATTTATCCCTGTCTGTTATATCCCTCTCCAGCATTACTTCTTTTCCTAAAGTCAGTATTTCCATTAATTCCCTTGCTTCATCAAAATAATATCTACCATATTCTGGAGTATTTATACCAATCAATCTTACTTTTTCACCATTTGAAAGAATAATCGTGTCACCATCTATTACTTCTTTTACCAAAGCTGAAGTTAAATTACCATAATTTGTGTATTCTTCTGTATTAGTAATATTACTTTCTTTTATATCATTTGAATTTATTTCATCCCTGTATTCATAATAAAGCCCGCAAGCATTCGAACTAAATAAAATAATGCTCATAAGCAGAATGACTATTATTAATGATATTGCATAGCAAAATCTTGAAGTGGTCATATGAATATACTATTTTAAATATACCTATTTTTAGAGTTTGGAAAGATTTTCTTTTGACTTACAATTAAGTCTTTTTTCTAAATTATAAAAAGATCTTTCAGAAATATTTTTATTACTTTTAATCTTTTCTTCAATTTCCCCTTTTAAATTACTAATTTCAATAACAAATTCTCTAATAGATTTTCTAAAAATATTGTCCCTAAATATTACTTTCTGCTGCATATAATCTGAAGTAACTACAAATATCCTATTATACATTGGCACGCTTTTAATCATCTCTTCAATTACAGAGTCAGCCGTTTCGCCCTTACTCGAATAAATTATTCTCACTTTATTAATTACTGTATCATTTCTTTTAATATTATTGCTGTGCTTCGCATCAAATACTACTGTCAAGTCACAGTTTCTGTAGCTTCTATATTCTATGAGATCTTTAATTAATCTTTCTCTTAAGTAAGGTAAATCTTTACTGGAAATATCCTTAGCTTTAATATCCTTCCTGTAATAATCAAATATAAAATTGTATCCATCTATAATTATTAATTCTTTCAAACTTTTTCACTCCTGTTGATAATATATAATTACTATAAAAATAAATTATTCATATCCAGCATACTAACATTTTAATCACTGTATACATTTTCCTGTATCGTATATAAAATTATTCCACTTGCAGTAGAAACATTCAATGACTGGATTTTTCCACTAAGATTTACAGTTACCATAAAATCACAATTCTTACTTACCAACCTGCTTATACCCCTATCTTCACTACCAAAAACAACTGCAAGCGGTAGTGTAAAATCAACATCACTTATATACTTTACTTCTTGTGTTATATCTAATGTTGTTCCATAAATCCAGAATCCCTTATTTTTTAATTCCTTTAGAGTTCTTACAATATTTGTTACCTTAAATATTTTCACTTCTTCGAGAGTGCCGGCAGAAATCTTACTGATTCTTTCATTTAAAGTCACGCTTCTTCTTTTTTGTATAACAATCCCTTCAAAATTAAATGCACAGCAATTCCTTATTATTGACCCAAAATTTCCAACATCAGTAACGCCATCCAGGATTAATAGCTTGCTATTTTTATTTACAGTCCTATTTAAATAGTGTTCTAAATTGCAGTAATTATAGTTAGACACTCTCGCGTAAATACCCTGAGCATAAACATCCTCCCCATGAGAGATTTCATTAAATTTTCCAGACTCAAGTTCTGAAACTTTAATATTTTTACTGACAGCCTCTCCTATTATATTCTTTATCCTTGAATTACTTTTCCTTTTCTTATTTAGTATAATTTCATATATCTTTCTATTACCTGCATTTCTTGTCAGTAATGAATAAACAGGATTGATTCCATACAAATATTCATAGCTTATATTTTTATCCATAATCAACTTACCACTTACTTATATAAAAAATTCTAAATAAACAGATTGTTTCAAACCTGTTAATATACAATATTTTTTTTAGAGGCTTTTTGGAAACATGGAATTATTTCAAAGATTTTTAATTTGCAGCTAATATTTAATTATAAATACTAATCATTCTTTTTTTCCCTTAATCTCCAGATCGTACCTTCTTTTCTATCATCCAGTACAATACCATATTCTTCAAGTTTACTCCTGATATCATCAGCCTTTTTATAATTTTTCTTTTTTCTTAATTTTTCCCTTAATTTGATTAAGTTTTCTATTTCTTCATCATCCAGGTTAGTTACCTTTTTATGTTTTCCAATACTTTTAGATAGTTCACCTTCAAAATCAATACCTAGAATCATTCCTAATTGTATTATCTTTTTATATGCAATATCCAGGCTTTCCTTTAAGGATTCATCTAACTTAAATTCTGCTGTTTGAATAATACTATTTATATTCTTAACGAAGTCAAAAATGATACCTAGTGCCTTTGCTGAGTTAAAATCATCATCCATGGATTTCCTGAAACCTTCTTTACATCTCTTAATTAAGCTGTATATTTTTAATTCACTTTCACTGCTACCATTGTCGCTATCATCAATTGGTTTTTCTTCTGTGTATTGCTCTATTTTAAATCCTTCTATTAAAAATTT
The DNA here is from genome assembly GCA_016783995.1 of Actinomycetota bacterium. The sequence continues at coordinate 13,966 of JADHVN010000010.1, read as the reverse complement.
GATATTCCTTAAGGCATTATTTACTCTTTCTAAAGCTTTTTTTGCTTCTTCTAATTTACCAATACTAAACTCTAATGGATTTCTATAATGAGTTGACAGGATATACATTTTTATAACATTTGGGGAATATTTTTTTAGTAAATTTCTGAGGACCCAATCATCTTTTAATCCTTTGGATTTAGACATTTTTTCTTCTTTTACTTCTATCATACCATTATGCATCCAAAATCCTGCAAAATCACCCTTCTCTGGAAAAGCAGCTTCAGATTGTGCAATTTCATTTTCATGATGAGGAAAAACTAAGTCTATTCCTCCCCCATGTATATCAAATCCATATCCCAAAAATTTAATAGACATAGCAGAGCATTCAATATGCCACCCAGGCCTCCCCAAACCCCATGGGCTCTCCCAGGAAGGCTCCCCTTCCTTTGCACTCTTCCATAAGGCAAAATCAATTTTAGACTTTTTCTTAAAACTATCATCTTCCTGCTGTCTCATCTCATCAATTTTCTGCCTGGAAAGTTTTCCATAATCTTTAAACTTATGGACATCAAAATATACGCTATTATCTACTACATACCCGTAGCCATTTTCAATAATTTTATTTATGATCTGTATTATCTCTTCTATCATCTCAGAAGCTTTAGGCATTTCACTAAATTTTCCAACTTCTATTTTTTTTACATCATCCTTAAATGCCTTGATATACCTTTTTGTGATAACTTCAAATCCAACATTTTCTTCCCTGGCTTTATTTATAATCTTATCCTCAATATCAGTAATATTTTGAACATAATTTACTTTATAACCAATATATTCTAAATAATTTCTAACCATATCAAATATAACCACAGGTCTTGTATTACCAATAGAAATATAATTATAAACAGTAGGCCCACATACATACATTTTAACAATCCCTTTATCTTTTGGTGCAAATACTTCTTTTTTTCTATGTAGTGTATTATAAATCTTTAAACTCAAAATCTACTCCTTTACCGTTATTACATTACCATTCCTCTAATTACCTGTATTTAATTATTATGCTCTATTGCATTCTAATTACTTTTTTTCTTCTTTATTTCTTCTAACTCTTTTTCTATTAATTTTATTTTATTATCATATGTTCTTAATAATTCATTTACTGGATCGGGTAAATGCATTCTGTGAAATTCATCTGATAATACTCTTTCACCCTTTACCTTAACAACCCTGCCAGGAACACCAACTACAGTACAGTTATCAGGTACAGATTCAATTACTACAGCCCCCGAACCAATAATTACATTATCTCCCACTGTTATTGATCCTAAAACTTTCGCTCCTGCAGATATAACAACATTATTTCCAATTGTTGGATGCCTTTTACCTCTCTCTTTTCCAGTTCCACCCAGGGTAACACCCTGATACAGAGTTACGCCATCTCTAATAATAGTTGTTTCACCAATTACAACACCCATTCCATGATCAATAAAAAACCCTTTTCCTATTTTTGCACCTGGGTGAATTTCAATTCCTGTAAAAAATTTGCTCACCTGTGATATTAAACGTGGGAAAAAAGGAATCCTATGCCTGTATAACCAATGAGCAATATAATGGTTAATAACTGCATGAATGCCAGAATATGTAACCAGTATTTCAAAAGCATTTATTGCAGCTGGATCTCTTTCCTTTGCTGATTTTACTAAATCTTTAATACTCCCCAGTAAACCCATTTTTTATTACATTCTCCAATAAAATTTTTAAATTTATAATTCTAATATTATCTTCTTTTATATATTTTATTTATTATAATAAATCAGCCCGTAAAATTAATTAAATATTTTTCTCATACCTATAATACTAGGTACCTATAATACTATTAAGTGTATATTTTAACCGACTAATACAATTTTCTAAACCTAGTATAGAAATAATTTTAGGAAGCTCAGGTCCATGTATCTTACCGGTAAGAGAAGATCGGATTGGCATATATAGTAACCTGCCTTTTATTTTTTCCTTTTCCAGTTTCATTCCTACTGTATTAATAATTTCTTTACTTTCACTCTCATCTAAATCATAATTTTTATTAAATTTATTAGATTTTAATTTAAACTGCATTTCCTCTAGAAAAATTCTTAAAACTCTTGCAGAAGTTTCCATCTTTAACACTTCTAATGCATCATCATTATAATTACTATTTTTTTCAATAAAAAATTCCTTTACATATTCTGGAAAATCAGAAAGAACTTTTAAATTATTCTTAAATGCATCAATACATCTCAGTAGTTTTATTTTTATTCCCTCATCTTCTAATATTTCCTTTTTTACAACATCCTTTTTAATTATAAATGGCATGCTTAAATTGATTAACTCCAAATCTGTTTTTTTTCTGATATGATTCCCATTTATCCAGTTTAATTTATCAACATCAAAAATAGCTGGACTTTTGGATATATCTTCCAGCCGAAACCTCCCTATAATATCTGATAAATAAAAAATTTCTTCACCGTCTCTTGGTGCCCATGAAAGCAAGGAAAGATAATTGCTCATTGCTTCACATAAATAACCTGATTCTCTGAATTGAGTAATAGTATCTGCATCATGCCTTTTACTTAATTTAGCCCCATCAGTACCCAGTATCATTGAAAGATGTGCAAAATATGGTATCTTGATCCCAATTCTCTTAAATAACATTATCTGTTTTGCCGTATTTGCGATGTGGTCTTCACCTCTCAAAACATGGGTGATCATCATATCACTATCATCAACAACTACTGCAAAATTATATGAGGGTGTTCCATCAGATTTAATAATAATAAAATCACCAATAACTTCTGAGCTAAACTTAATTTTTCCTCTTATTAAATCATTAAATTCAATATCACCTTTTTTAGCCTTAAATCTTATCGTAAATTTTTTCCCCTCTCTTAAGTTTTTTTCAATTTCCTCAGAATCTAATTCTTTGCATTTATTATCATACTGGGAAGCTTTTCCTTTTGATAATTGTTCATTTTTTAAATTCTTCAGACGTTCATGACTGCAGAAACACATATATGCCTGGTCTTCGTTAAGAAGCTTATTTGCATAGCTTTGATATATTTTTAGTCTATCGCTCTGGCGATAAAATTCATCCCAGCTTATACTCAACCATTTTAAATCATTTATTATTGATTCCTCATATGATTCTTTAGACCTTTTTAAATCTGTATCTTCTATTCTTAAAATTAATTTTCCATTCATGCTTTTTGCAGCCAGCCAGTTAAATAGAGCAGTCCTGGCAGTTCCAATATGCAGTCCACCTGTCGGAGAAGGTGCAAATCTAAAACGAGGTGACCTCTCTATTTGCTTTTCACTCTTTACTCTTTTAGCTAAAACCATTTTTTTAATAAATTTTTTTAAACATTTCAAATCACTTTAGTAAAACTATACTTTGAGCTGCAATTCCTTCTTCTCTGCCACAAAATCCCAGACCTTCAGTAGTTGTTGCCTTTATGTTAACCTTATCTGTATTTATTTCCAACACCTTTGATATTTTCTTCTTCATTTCAGGAATGTATGAAAATATCTTAGGTTTTTCTAAAATTAATACACAATCAATATTCTCTATTTTATATTCCTTACTTTTCATTTTATTTTTTACTTCTTTCAGCAACAAAAGACTCGAAATGTCCTTATATTTCATATCACTATCAGAAAAAAGACCGCCTATATCCCCCAGTCCACATGCACCCAGAATAGCATCCATAATAGAATGAGTTAAGACATCTGCATCAGAATGCCCTGATAATCCTTTGTCAAAATTTATTTCTACTCCTCCAAGTATAAGTTTTCGACCCTTTTTAAAACTATGAACATCATAACCTATTCCAATTTTCATTAGCATCCTTTAAATAAGATAACAAATATGAACTCTAAATATCATTTTCTGCCCATCATAAGTTCTGCAAGAAATAAATCTGTAGGTGTAGTAATCTTTATATTTTCATGCCTGCCTTTTACAATCTTTATTTTCCATCCTGCTCTTTCAACAAGACTGGAGTCATCAGTACCTAAAAAATTATCTTCTACAGCCTTACTATGAGCATTTAATATAGTATCATAAAAAAAAGTTTGAGGCGTCTGTGCAAACCATACTTCCCTGCGAGGTATAGTTGTATTAATTGTATCAATACCATCTAATTTTTTTACAGTTTCGTAAACAGGTGCTGCCATTATGACTCCTTTCACCCTGGGATCACTCTTATTTTCTTTTCTTAATGTATTAATTATAAGATTAATTTCTTTAGCTGTGATTAGAGGTCTGACAGCATCATGAATAGATACTGTTTTGCATGGTGAATTTATCGCCAGTAATGCATTATATACTGATTGCTGCCTGCTGTTTCCACCTATTATTAAATTTTTTACCTTGCTAAAAGAATATTTTTCAATTATTTCCTTTTTACAGTAATCTAAATAACTATTGGAAACTGTAATATATATTTCTCTTATTCTTGAAGAATTTTGGAAAGCATTTATTGTATGAGCTAATATTGGCTTGCCGTAAATTTTTATAAACTGTTTACTAATATTGCTCTCCAGGCGAGTTCCTTTGCCTGCTGCTGTAATTATTGCTGCATTCATATATTTTCATCGCTGATTATTATTACCAAACTTTTTTTAAAAGAAGTTTAAAACTATAAGAATTTTTACTTAATTTATTAAGTTACCCAGCTTTTTTTATTATATGATTCATTGTATAAGTAATATTCGGAAAATTTTTTCAATTTATCGTGTAAATTTTTTGCTCTTACCTTACCCATTCCTTTTACTTCTGATAATTCCTCTACATCCGCATCCAGGATATTTCTCAAATTATCAAATTTTCCCACCATACTCCTAAGAACTGTTTCTGGAAGCCTTCTAATCTCTGACATTATGCGTAACCCCCTTGGCCGTACACTAAACTCTTTTAAATCTCCTTCAACTTTATAACCTAATATTTTAGCAGTATTAATTAAGTTGATAGGTGTACCAGTACCAAGTAAATCTATTTTATTTTTAATTTCAGATGCTTTTATATTATCATCAAAATTAACATAATCTTCTATAATTCTAATACTATTGTCTGCAACATTTATCATTAACTCCTCAATCTGCATCTTAAGCAGCCTTCCATCTGTACCTAATTCATATATATATTTTCGTACTTCTTTTTCTGTTTTCTGAACTATGCTTGACCTCTGCAGGACACTGGTAACATCATATAATGTCACAAGATCTTCTAATTCTCTTATAGTTAAATTAATAATTAATTGATCAAGGCCTTCTTTATATTTGCCTAGTGTTTGTAAAGCCTGATTCGCTTTAGACAATATTACTCTAGGTTCATCTAATGTATACTTAATGTCATCAATAAATATAGTTACAACATCTCTCTTTTGAGAAATAGATATCACTAAAGTTTTTGTCTGCTTTGCTAAACGTTCAGCAGTTCTATGCCTGGTTCCAGTTTCATTAGTGCTAATCTTGGGATCAGGAAACAATTGAGTATTAGCATATAAAATCCTACTTGCATCATGGTTAAGAATAATTGCACCATCCATCTTTGCTAATTCATAAAACTTCGCTGGGCTAAAACTGCATCCAATATAAAAACCTCCATCCACTAATTTTAAAACATCCTCAGAATCCTCTTTATCGCCAACTACAATCAATGCACCTATTTTAGCCTGTAAAACATATTCTATTCCCATGCGAAAATCAGTACCAGGAGCAATTCTTTTTAAACTATCCAGTAATAATTCTTCTTCTCTCTCTTTCATTTTAAATAATCAAAAAATAAATATACTTTCTATAATTTCTAAATAATATCTTTAAACTTTAAACTTTTAATATACTTTTCGAAATCTTTTTAATTTTAAAGTGCATTTCATCATTTTCAGCACTTACTTCAATCTTTTCTCCAGGTTTAATTTCACTACTAATTATTTTTTCTGAGATAGGATCTTCTATCAAATTTTGAATACATCTCCTCATAGGTCTGGCACCCATTGAAGAATCATAACCTCTCTTCAATAATAACTCTTTTGAGCTTTCCATTAATTCTATTGCTATTCCTTGAAGTTCAAGCTGTTCCTTTATCCTTAATATCATCAAATCAATTATTTTATAAATCTGTTTTTTCGTTAACTTGTGAAACACTATAACTTCATCTAATCTGTTTAAAAATTCAGGTCTAAATGCTTTTTTTAATTCGTTCATGACTTTACTTTTTATTTCATTATAGGACAAATCTTCACTATCAATTTTCTTAAAACCCATTGGAGCATTTTTATGAATTTCCCTTGCTCCCAAATTAGAAGTCATTACTATAACTGTATTTTTAAAATCTACTCTTCTTCCCTGTGAATCCGTTAAATGACCATCTTCAAAAATTTGCAATAGTATATTGAAAACATCCGGATGAGCTTTCTCTATTTCATCAAGCAATATTACACTATATGGCCTTCTCTTAATTTTTTCAGTTAGCTGCCCGCCTTCATCATATCCAACATACCCGGGTGGTGAACCAACCAATTTAGATACAGAATGTTTTTCCATATATTCAGACATATCTATCTGCAACAAAGCATCCTCTTTTCCAAATAAAAATTCTGCAATTGTTTTAGCAAGTTCAGTTTTACCAACTCCAGAAGGACCTAAGAATATAAATGAGCCAATAGGCCTTTTTGGGTCTTTAAGTCCAGAACGCGACCTCCTTATTGCTTTTGAAACAGTTATAATAGCCTCATCCTGGCCAATAACCCTTTTGTGTAATTCTTCTTCCATCTTAAGAAGCTTTGAAGACTCTGCCTCTGTTAATTTATATACAGGTATCCCTGTCCAGCTTGATAACACTTCGGCTATTTCATTTTCATCCACCTTTTCTTTTTTAGCCTCACCAACTCTGCTCTGACTCTCCTCAACTTTCATTTTTTCTCTTATTAATTGCTTCTCTCTATCACGATATTGAGCAGCTTTTTCAAAATCCTGATCATTTATCGCTTTTTCTTTTTCACTTACTATTTTTTCAATACTTCTGTCAATCTTTTTTAAATCAGGAGGTGTAGTTAATGTTCTTAAACGAACCCTTGAAGCAGCTTCATCAATTAAATCAATTGCCTTGTCAGGTAAATATCTATCAGAAATATACCTGTGTGCTAGTTTTACTGCCGAAGCTACTGCCTCATCAGTAATATTAATCCCGTGAAAAGATTCATATCTATCTCTAAGACCATTTAATATTTCAACGGTTTCATACTCTGAAGGCTCATCAACATAAATTGGTTGAAATCTCCTATCTAATGCTTTATCCTTCTCAACGTGCTTGTGGTAATCATTGATGGTCGTAGCACCAATAGTTTGAAGTTCACCCCGTGCTAACATAGGTTTCAATATGCTTGCAGCATCAATTGCACCTTCAGCAGCTCCTGCACCAACTAAAGTATGAACCTCATCAATAAATATTATAACATTGCCATCTTCTTTAATCTCCGCTAGCACTTTCTTCAATCTTTCTTCAAAATCACCTCTATACCTAGAACCTGCTACAAGTGATCCTAGATCAAGGGTAAATATCTTTTTATCCTTAAGATTAGACGGAATTTCTTTGGATACTATACTCTGAGCCAGACCTTCAACAATAGCTGTCTTACCAACTCCAGATTCACCTATTAAAATAGGATTATTTTTTGTTCTTCGTGATAGTATCTGCATAATCCTTGCAATTTCTTTTTCTCTGCCAATAACAGGATCTAGCTTTCCTTCTCTGGCTAAATTTGTTAAATCTTTCCCATACAGGTTGAGCGTTTTTAAAACTCTTTTTGGCGGCCTATTGTAGGTAGAGCTTTCACTTTGTGAAACAAAAGGATACTTACTTAAAACATCCTTAATTTTTCCCTTAGCAATTTCTAAACTAATACCTAAACTGTTAAGAACCCTTGCAGCAACTCCTTCACCTTCCCTAAGTAAACCTAAAAGGATATGTTCGGTGCCAATATAATTATGTCCCATTTGTAGAGCTTCTCTTAATGCTAATTCTAAAACTTTCTTTGCTCTAGGTGTAAATGGTATATGCTCGTAAGATTCAGACGAGCCTTTAGTCACAGCATCCATTACAGACGCTCTAATACTCTCAATAGGGATGTTTAAACTTAAAAGGACTTTAGCAGCAATCCCTTCTTTTTCATCTATGAGTCCTAATAATAAGTGTTCAGTTCCGATATAATTTTGTTTAAGGAATCTAGCTTCATCCTGTGCTCTTACTACTACTTTTCTAGCTCTCTCAGTAAATCTTTCAAACATTTCAATCAGTTCCTTTTAAAATCTTCTCTTTAATTAAATTTACACGAATTATTTCTACATCATTTTTACTATCATTTTTACTCTTCCCCAAATTAGTAATTATATGAGAATCTCCAATTATATTAATTAATTCGTAAAAGTCGAATTTTTTTATATCCTTAATAACATTAATATCACAACCAAGCTTAACCATTGATAAGAATTCTAATGCCTCTTCATAAGAGAGCAGCTTTGCATATTTTAACATTCCATATGATCTTAATATACTATCTTCAACATTAACATATTTTTTCTTTTTCAGCTCCTCTTTTATATTATTTTCCTCTTCAATTATATTTAAACAAATTGCTGTCATTTCTTCAATAATTTCATTTTCGCTTTTGCCTAAAGAAATTTGATTAGAAATCTGAAATAGATTTCCAATAACTTCTGAATCTTCACCAAAATATCCTCTTATGCTACAGCCTATTTTGATTATTTTTTCAATGAATTTCTCAATCTTAGAAGTAATCACTAAACACGGCAGATGTGCAATAATAGAAATTCTAAGCCCAGTTCCTAAATTAGTTGGGCAAGCAGTTAAGTACCCTAAATCATTACTGTAAGCAAAATTTAAATTCCTTTCCAGCTTTTTCTCAATTTTTGTTGCTTCATTGTAAGAGCCCATTATGTCAAAATCGTTAGTAATGCACTGAATTCTTAAATGATCTTCCTCATTAATTAATATCGAAACCGATCTCTTAAAATTACAAGAATTAAAATCAATCAATACTCCTTTTCCATTCATCCTCTTAACCATTTCAGGACTAATTAAATGCTTCTCTACAAGCATATTCCTTTGAATTTTTGGTAACTTACTGATAACAAAAAACTTATAATTTTTAAATTCTCTAGTACTGTAAAAAGTATCCCTTACAATATTTAATATTCTAACTTTTTCTTCTATATTATTTGTACTTTCGAACCTATAATTTGAAAGATTTCTGGCTATTCTTGCCCTTGTTGTTAAAATAATACGATTATTATTTTCTTTTTTAAGCTTTCTTTTTCTTACAATATCTTTTTTTAATGGATACTTTAAATTAACCATTTTTTCATACTGCCTTATTAACTTATTAACAAATAAATAACTTTTTTTGTAGTTTTTTTATATTATCCCTTAATTTAACTGCTTCTTCAAAATTTTCAATGATAATTTCTTCCTTTAATTTATATTCTAAATCCTTAATCTTTTTTTCAATTTTAATTTTATTATTAGAGTTAAATGGAATTTTCCCCTTATGGTCCAAACTCCCGTGTATCGATTTTATCAGAGGGTATAAATTTTTCCTAAACTCTTCATAACACTTTGGACATCCAACCCTGCCTATTTTTTTTACTGTATTTAAATCAATATTACAATAAGAACATTTTTTATTTTCTTTATCATCTATTAAATTGAATAGATTGCTTGATTCACTATCATTATATATTTTAATATCTATTTCAAAAATCTTTGAAAGTATTTTGGTCAAATCATTAATAAAATCTTCTTCAGATAAAAAATTAAAATTCTTAATGCATTCTTTGCATAAATTTACCTTCTCTACCTTATTATTTATAATTTTTATTAAATGAATATCTGCCTTATTTTTTTTACAAAAATCACAAATCACACTTTTCCACCACCTAAATGTTTTATTCAGTACTATTTTCTCAGATAAATTATATCATTTTTCACCTTAAATATTAACAAAACATTAAAGCTCTAATAGTCAACCTGCGTTAGGTTTCAATTAATCTATTTCAGGTTTCAATAAAGGAAACAGTATTACATCTTTAATGGACTTGCTATTAGTTAAAATCATAATTAATCTGTCAATACCAATTCCTTCTCCACCTGTTGGCGGCATTCCATATTCTAAGGCTTTTAGAAAATCTGTATCAATCCTACCTGTAATTCTTTCGTCTTCATCCTTGCTTCTAATCTGCTTTTTAAATCTCTTAAGCTGTTCTTTTGGGTCAATCAATTCCGAGAATGCATTCGCTATTTCTTCTCCTCCTATGAATAGTTCAAACCTTTCTGTTAGGTTTTCATTCTCAGGATGACTTCTAGCTAGCGGGGATATTTCTATGGGGTAATCCTTAACAAATGTTGGCTGTATTAGTTTTAACTGAACAATTTCCTCAAAAATTTCATTAATAATTTTTCCCTTACCAAAACTTTCATCCACTTCTATTTTAAGGCTTCTGGCAATACTAATTAATTCATCTAACCCAGTATTAAAATCAATTTTTATCTCACCATATTTGTATATTGCATCAATCATAGTTATTCTTTCCCAGTTACCATTAAAATTTATTATATTATTTTTATATTCAATATTTGATTTCCCTGAGGACTTTTCAATCACAAATTTTATTAATTCTTCAGTTAATATCATTAACTCATTATAATCTGAATAAGCCTGGTAAAATTCTAGCATTGTAAATTCTGGATTATGTTTATATGATATTCCTTCATTTCTGAAATTTCTGTTTAACTCAAAAACCTTTTCAAATCCTCCAATTATTAATCTTTTCAAATATAATTCAGGTGCTATTCTTAAATACAGATCAATATTTAGCGCATTATGATGGGTTATAAAAGGTTTAGCAGCTGCCCCCCCTGGAATTGATTGAAGCATAGGTGTCTCAACCTCTAAAAATCCTTTCTCAGTTAGAAATTTCCTAATAGCATCTATCACTTTTATCCTTGTAAGGAATACTTTTTTTACTTCAGGATTAACAATAAAATCTAAATATCTTTGCCTGTATCGTAGTTCTTTATTTTTTAGCCCATGCCACTTTTCAGGTAATATGCGAATTGATTTACTCAGAAGCTTGAAATCAATTACATTTATAGAAAGCTCTCCTTTATGAGTAACAAAAACATTTCCACTTACCCCTACCCAATCACCGATATCTAATTCCAAGAATTCATTGTATCTTTCTTCCCCAACACTTTTTAAATTAATATATAATTGAATTTTTCCTGAAAAATCTTTTATATCACAGAAAGCAGCTTTACCGTGAATTCTAAAAATCATTACCCTGCCTGCAATCTTAAAAATATCCTCAGTTTTTTGGCCTGACAACAGATTTGAATACTTTTTCTTAATATCTCCTATTAAAATATCCCTATTAAATTTTCTACCATATAACTGCTTTCCCTTTTTTATTAAATCTTTTATCTTTTCTAACTTTAATTTTATTGTTTCACTTGATAACCCTTCTTGTTCCAATAAATAGTCAGAATCAGTATTACTAATACTGTAATTTTTCTTATTCATATAAATAATATCCTGTTTATTTTTAATATTTAATGAATTATTATTTTGGAAATTATTTTTTTTGTCTTTAGATTTCATAAGAGAGAGTTAAACTTTATTAATATTATAAAAGGTTAAATTTCTTTTACTATTTATTAGTAATTAATTATATATTTTCTACTACATTAATCACACTAAATTATATCTATTATTTTTAATTTTCTTTTTCCCTGGGGAGTATTTACAAATATTTCGTCACTAATTTTTTTATTAATTAATGCCATCCCTATAGGAGATTCGTCTGATATTTTATTGCTTTCTGGGTCTGATTCAATCGAGCTTACTATATTAAATTTTCTATTCTTTCTTTCATCCAGATATCTAATTACTACAGTTCTTCCTAAATCTACAATATCTTTTTTGTTCTTATTACTTATAATTACATAATTTTTTAAAATTTCATTTATTTGCTCAATTCTTCCTTCAATAAATGCCTGATCATTTTTTGCATGTTCATATTCCGGGTTTTCTGCAAGGTCACCACCAAATTCTTTCGCTTCTTTTAACCTTTCCGCTACTTCTTTTCTTTTATTTTTTACAAGGTCATCTAATTCATTCAGAAGCATTTTATAACCTTCTCTAGTTAGACGATATTCTTTCATTATATCCTTACTACCTCAATATTACTTTATATTGTTTTAGAAGCTTATTATAAAAGCAGAAAATTATTTAATTGAGGTATTATATTGTATGAGATATTAGATGTCAAAAATATTTTATATTGAATTTATTTAGAAGTATTTTCTAATTTTTCTTTGTATTTTACTAATTTTTCTCTGATATCCTTATACTTTAGAGATAATATTTGCAATGCTAGCAGTGCAGCGTTTTTTGACCCATTAATAGCTACGCATGCAACTGGCACACCTGAAGGCATTTGTACAATAGAAAGAAGAGAGTCAATTCCCTTTAAATCATCAGTTTTTATTGGAACACCAATAACAGGAATAGTAGTATAAGACGCTATCACACCTGGCAGATGAGCTGCTTTCCCAGCACCTGCTATAATCACTTCTATTCCTCTCGATTGAGCATTTTTTGCAAAACCCGAGGTTTTATTTGGCATCCTGTGAGCTGATAATATTTTAACTTCACATCCTACTTCAAATTCTTTCAGAATATCTACAGCTTTTTTCATTATTTTCTCATCTGATTTACTTCCCATTACTATAGAAATTTTTTTTCTATCATTAATCATTAACCTAACTCCTCCGCTTTTAGTGCAATATCTTTTCTATATTGCATTCCATTAAATTTTATTTTTTTTAACTCTGAAAAAACTTTCTGTCTTGCTGCTTTAAAACTATCTGCTTTAGAGACTACTCCTAAAACTCTGCCGCCATTTGTAACAATCTTATTATTTAGAACTTTAGTACCTGCATGAAAAACATACAAATCACTATCACTTTCGTGACAACTGTCAAGACCTTCGATTACATCACCACATGAAGAACTTTCGGGATATCCTTTTGATGCTGCTACAGTACAGACACATTTTTTATTATCCCAATCAAGCTTGCTTTTAGATAATTTTCCATTTATACAATTTAGTAGTAATGGAACTATATCATTATTTAATCTTGGTAAAATAGCTTGTGTTTCTGGATCCCCAAATCTACAATTATATTCAAGTAAATATGGTTGATTATCCCTGATAATAATCCCTCCGTATAGTATTCCCTTATATTCAATATTTTCTTTCATTAAGGAGTTATAAGTAGGATAAATAATAGTATTTAAAATTTTCTTATACACTTCTCTGCTTACCATAGGTACAGGACTATAACTTCCCATACCACCAGTATTTTTTCCCTTATCATTATTAAAAATCCTTTTATAATCCTGAGCTAATACCATAGGAACAACATCCTTGCCATCACAGAGATTTAGAATTGATACTTCATATCCGCTCATAAAGTCTTCTATTATTACCGTTTCACCTGCCTGGCCAAAAATATTTCTTACAAAACAATCCTTTAATGCCTCTACTGCTGCCTTCCTATTATCAGCAATAATTACACCTTTCCCTGCAGCAAGTCCATCTGCCTTTATAACTACTGGAAATTTATCACTGGCAACCCCTTCAATAAATTTTAAAGCTTCCCCGTATTCCTCTTTTAAAAAAATATTCCCATCAGCGGTAGGTATCCCGTATTTCCAGCAAAGTTCTTTGGTAAAAACCTTGCTTCCTTCAATCATGGATGCTTTCTTACTGGGACCAAATATTTTAATACCATTTTTACTAAAAAAGTCTACAATCCCATCAACAAGTGGTGCTTCTGGTCCCACTACGACTAAATCAACCCTTT
>JADHVN010000109.1 GCA_016783995.1 Actinomycetota bacterium | reverse complement strand
AACTGCTATTATAATTATCTCCCACATTCACTATCACCAGCTTCATGTATAAAATATATCCTTTTATTATTCTACAAGATAAAAAGTCTTCCTATTTGAAATACCAGAAAAGACATCACCCAGGCAAGCAGGAAAGTATATCCTATCTGAAATAACATTTCCTTTGTTCCTGCTTCTTTCCTGAATATAACCATACCAGCCATACAGGGAAAATACAGCAGCGTAAATAACATAAAGTTATATCCTACAAGGGGATGATAATGCTTATATAAAGCCGTCTTTAACGAATCAGACTGCCCATCCGCCTCCTGTATGCTGTAAAGAGTGCCCATAGTGGATACTACTACTTCTTTTGCTGCAATTCCTGAAATAGTTGCAACTACCATTTTCCAGTCAAAACCAAGCGGTCTGAATGCCGGTTCCAGAAAACGTCCGATCCTACCTGCTGCTGAATATGTAAGCCTCTCGCCCGCCATCTTTCCCTCTATTACCGCTGCCTTTTCATTAAGTTCATCTTTAGTTATCTCACCAGACCTGTAAGACTGCTCAAATTTCTCTATCTGGCCGTTATAATTCTGTGAGTAGTTATTTCCAATCATGGGAAAGGTGAAAAGTATCCACATCAGTATTGATATGGCCAGTATTACTGTACCCGCCTTCTTTATATACATCCAGGTTCTTTCCCAGGTATGAATCAGTATTCCTTTCAGTGTTGGAATACGGTAGGGCGGCAGCTCCATAACAAAGGGTTCCGATTCACCTCTAAATCTGGTTGCCCTCAGCACCCTGGCCATGATAACAGCCATTAAAACCCCTATTAAATAAATTGAAAATATTACATTCCCTGCAATAGCAGGAAAGAATGCTCCGGCAAAAAGTATGTAGACTGGAAGCCGGGCACCACAGCTCATAAATGTATTTATATGCATGGTAACCAGCCTGTCTTTTCTGTTTTCAAGAATTCTTGATCCCATATACGCCGGGACTGTACAGCCAAATCCAATAATCAACGGAATGAAGGATTTTCCATGGAGCCCTATTTTATGCATTATCCTGTCCATAACAAATGCTGCTCTTGCCATATACCCTGAGTCTTCAAGAACAGCTATTGCAAAAAACAGCAGTATTATATTGGGAGTAAATGTAATTACTCCCCCCACCCCACCTATTATTCCATCAACCAGAAGTGATCTTATGAGTCCCTGCTGCACAATCTCAGTGATAAGAGCGCTTAATTTCTCGAAACCTAACTCAATCCAGCCCATGGGGTATTTCCCAAGTGTGAATACAAATTGAAACATAAGCCAGATTATAAGGACAAATATTGGTATCCCCAGTATCCTGTTGGTGAGCACTCTGTCAATCTTTTCGCTTACATCTAATTTTCCCGAATCAACTTCTTTATATGCCTCCAGAAGCGCTCCCTTTATAAATCCATATCTCCCGTCCGCTATTATTACCTCAGGAGAATCTCTTAATATGCTGGTTAGATGATTTATTGAGCTACCGACTGTTTCTTCTACTTTTAAATATTTTGAGCCTGATCCCTTTTTAATTTTATCAATTACTTCTCTATCCTGTTCCAGGAGTTTTACTGCAATCCACCTGATATCAAATTTAAATGTAGGAATTTTTTCCTTTTTTAAAACTGATATAATATTTCCGATTTCATTTTCTACTTCTTCACCATATTTTACTTCTACTTTTTTTTCTTTCCTGCTACTTACTGCCTCAATTACTGCTTCCAGCAGTTTGTCACTACCCAGGCCTCTGGAACCCACAGTCTCCACAATTGGCGCACCAAAAAGTTCAGACAGCAGATTAATATCTATTTTTTTGCCGCTCTTTTTGACTATATCAGCCATGTTAAATGCTAAAATCAGGGGTGTATTCAGTTCCATAAGCTGAACTGCAAGATAGAGATTTCGCTCCAGATTGGAGGAGTCTACAACATCAATAACTACATCCGGTTTTTCATTAACAATGAAATTCCTGGCAACAATCTCTTCAAGAGAATAAGCTGTAAGGCTGTAAGTACCCGGGAGATCAACAACATTTATCCTGTATCCTTTATATTTAATAACCCCGGTCTTTTTTTCGACAGTGACTCCGGGATAATTTCCTACATGCTGCCTTAAGCCAGTTAAATTATTGAAGATAGTTGTTTTACCAGAATTGGGATTACCTGAAATAGCAATTGTTATTTCTTTTATTTCCTTTGCCATTGTTATATCTCTCTGATTTGAATTTTTTCAGCCATTCCTCTTCCGATGGCAAATTTGGTTCCTTTGATAAAAACACATAACGGTCCTCCTCTGGAGGCACCGGAGACATAAAAAATTTCATTAGGAATAAATCCCATCGCACAAAGACGGGAATTAAGTCTATATCCACCATCAATTCTTGCTATTCTGTACTTTTTTCCTGGAACCGCATCAGTCATATAAAAAATCCCGTTACCAGCCAGCGGTGTTTTACTGACATCTCCACCTCTATGTCTTAAGCCCCATCTTTTCATTTTTCCTAGCCTTATTAATAAATATTAGTCTAGTCTAACTTTAATAGGTTTATATATATTTGTCAAGGCTTTTTTTAAAAATGAAGAGAAAATATGTGAGGGAAAACTAAGATTTCTTATTTTGAGACGTTATTTTTGGTACAATTTGAAGGATGCCTGCCGTGCTTTGCATAATAATTAAAGTGCTTCAGCCACTCCGGGTACCCTTCAGGACAGGTATCTACAAACCTGGTAAATTTTATCATCCTATCCATTGCTTCCTTGCTTATATAATGTTCAATATTGCAGGCATCTTTTTTTGAAATATTATCACTTACTCCAAGAACCTCATTAAAGAATTTATATACCTTTTCGTGTTTATCATTTACTTCCTTTGCCAGCTCATAACCTTTATCAGTTAATTCCAGATATCCATATTTTTCATGAATTACCAGTCCTCTTTCAGTAAGTTTTCCAACTGCATCCACTACTGATGGTGTTTTTACATTTAAAAATTTTGCAATTTCTTTTACCCTGATTACCTTACTTGTAAGGCTGATCACATATATTGCCTCGAGGTAATCCTCCAGACTCTGGGTTAATTTTTTCATATTTTTCCCACTTTTTATTTCATCTAAAAATGTTAGATTAATCTAACTATAAACATAAATAGAATCTTTGTCAAATTGTAAAAATTAAGTCTTATATTTAGGTAAGCAAAAACTAAAGCAACTTTTAACTTCTGGCTTTTTTGATTTTCTTTACAATCGCATCCGCAAACTCGCTTGTGCCAACAGCTGTAGGATCATCCCTGTGGGGTTTTAAATCATAAGTCACATATTTCCCCTCTCTGATGTTTTCCGCAATGGCGGATTCCAGCAGGTCAGCATAATTTTTCTCTTCTATATGCCTTAACATCAACACTGCAGATAGCATCATTGCAGTTGGATTTACTTTATTCTGACCCTTATATTTCGGAGCACTGCCGTGAGTGGGTTCAAATAATGCAATATCTTTTCCAATGTTCCCTCCAGGGGCTACACCCAGTCCCCCGACCAACCCGGCAGCAAGGTCAGAAACTATATCTCCATATAAATTTGGCAAAACCAGAACATCATAAAGTTCCGGTTTCTGCACCAGTTGCATACACATATTATCTACAATTCTATCTTCTGACTCTATATCATCATACTTTGATGCAACTTTTTTAAATACTTCCAGAAACAGGCCGTCGGAGTATTTCATTATATTTGCCTTATGCACACCGGTAACTTTCTTTCTGTTATTTTTCCGGGCATATTCAAAGGCAAATCTGACTATATTTTCCGATCCTGTTACAGAAATCGGCTTGATACTTATCCCGCTGTCACTTCTGATCTGAGTATCTTTTTTTTCTTTTATGAAATTAATAAGTTCTTCTGTTTCCATTTCCCCTTTTTTAAACTCTATCCCTGCATACAGGTCTTCAGTATTCTCCCTGATTATCACCAGATCTATATTGCTGTATCTGCTTTTAACTCCCTGGTAACTCTTACACGGCCTGACACATGCATACAGATCGAATAACTTTCTCATAGCTACATTTACACTTCTAAATCCGGTTCCTACCGGGGTGGTAATGGGACCTTTTATTCCCACCTTATTTTTCTTAAGTGATTTAATAACCCTATCGGGCAGAACTGTACCTTCTTTCTGGTAAACTTGAGCCCCTGCATTTACTGTATCCCACTCAATATTCACCCCCGTTGCCTTAACCACTTTAACTGTAGCCTCGGTTATTTCGGGACCTATGCCGTCTCCTGGTATTAAAGTTATTACGTGTTTCATAGATTGAACCCCTTATTCCTGGCGATATGGCTGGCCAGTCCGCCATCATTTAAAATTTTTATCATTACTTCAGGCAAAGGATTGAATTTTAATTTTAAATTTTTAGTTTTATTATTAATTATCCCTTTTTTTAAATCTATCTCCAGTATATCTCCGCTATCAATTTTATCCGTATCACAGATTAAGGCAGGCAACCCCACGTTAATGCTGTTTCTAAAGAATATACGGGCAAAAGATTTAGCCAGGACTGCCCCCACACCAGCAATTTTCATAACCAGAGGTGCATGTTCTCTGCTGGAGCCAAGCCCAAAATTCCTGCCGCCAACAACAAAATCTCCAGGTTTTACTTTCTTTGCAAACCCTGGATCTGCGTCTTCCAGGACATGTTTTGCCAATTCAGTTAAATTGGACCTCAGATGAAATAACCTTCCAGGAGCGATCAGATCCGTAGAAATATCATCACCAAACTTAAAACTGCTTCCAATTATAATTTTTGGGTCTTTCTTATTTTTAAGCATTATCCTAAAACCTCCCTTGGATCGGCAATATAGCCCTTCACCGCACTCAAGGCTGCGGTTGCAGGAGAAGAAAGATAAATAAAAGAGTTGGGATTTCCCATCCTCCCTTTAAAATTCCTGTTTTGAGTTGAAAGGCATACCTCTCCATCACCAAGTATCCCCTGATGTACGCCCACGCATGGACCACAGC
>JADHVN010000108.1 GCA_016783995.1 Actinomycetota bacterium | reverse complement strand
GCCCCCGGAACAAACAATAAGGAGTTCACATCCCCGGTCCAATGCCTGGCTAGCTGCAGAGATTGTCTCTTCAGTATTTCCGGAATAACTCACCGGAACTACCAGCCAGCCACTTTTTACAAAAGAAGGCAACCTATACCCTTTTACAATCTCAACCGGTATATTGATATCATCTTTTATTAAAGCTTTGATAATATCACCGGCAAAACCTGATCCCCCCATTCCTAAAAAAGCAATCCCTTCAAATTTTTTTCCCTTTATTTTTTCTAAATCAGTTTTCTGGACAATATTTTTTGCTTCCAGCAGTTGCAAGTAAAAATTTTCTTCAACTTCCAGCATACTTTCCTTATCAATTTCTTTTATTTTACCCGGATCATCTAAAATATTCATACGAGACACCTCCTTAATCTTCTTTAAATGTTAATTTCCGTCAATATCTTTACTTCTCAAAAAACGTGACTAATGACTTTCTTTCCCAGTTCCTGGAGATATTTTACCTTTTTGTCACTTTCACCTTCTGTATATATTCTTACAACTGCTTCTGTCCCCGATAGCCTTATCATAACCCAGCTTCCATCTTCCATAATATATTTGTATCCATCTATGACAATAACCCTTCCGGCACCGGCCTTCTTTAAAATATCAGGGATACCTTTTTCAAGAAGAGATTTTAAACTTTCTTTCTTGCGCAAATCAATTTCATAATCAATCCGGTCAAATACAAAATATCCAAATTCATTATAAATTTCTTCTAATATCTGGTTTATGGTCATACCTGTACTGCATATTATTTCTAAAAGTTTTAAGCCTATAAGCATCCCGTCTCTTTCCGGCAAGTCTCCCCCTGCCCAGAGACCTCCACTTTCTTCACCGCCTATAATAACTTCACCTTTTAAAATTTCCTCTGCTATGTATTTGAACCCTACAGGAGTGGTGATAAGCTCCAGATTATATTTTGAACATATTTTATCCACTATAGAGGAAAGATTTACTGACTTCACTACTTTACCTTTCATTTTCTTTCTAGTGGCTAAATACCATAAAACTATAGCGTAAATATGGTGTGAGCTAATATAATTTCCGTTCTCTCCCAGGACGGCAATTCTATCCCCGTCGCCGTCCAGACAAATAGCCAATTTACATTTTTTATCCTTAAGGATACTTTCAGCTTCAGCAAGATTATCTCCAATAGGCTCGGGGTTTATACCTCCAAAAGCCGGATTTAGAGCTGAATGTATTTCCGTAAGATTTTTAGGATTGAATGTTTCGATAATGCTTCTATATATACCCCGTGTTGCTCCATACATTGGCTCCAGCAGCAGACCAAAGTCAAAACCTTTTATAACATCCCTATTTACCTGACCGAGAATATTTTGCCTGTAGCTGGATATAAAATCAACTTTTTTAATATTGTTGCCGTTAGTGCTCTTAGAATATAAAAAATCCCTGTAATTTGCAGTATTTTTAAATACTTCACTGATTTCATCTTCAATCTTCATTATTATATCCATAGCAGCCGAGCTGCCAAAAGGGCCTTTAATTTTATAACCATTGTAATAATAAGGGTTATGACTTGCAGTAATCATAATCCCCAGGTCAGCTTTCCTTTCAAGTACAGCATAGGAAAGAATAGGTGTTGGAATAATCCGGTCAGAAAAGTATACGTTAATATCGTTCAGTCTAAAGATTTCTGCAGATGCTTGAGCGAACCTCTCTGAAAGAAATCTGGTATCATATCCTAATGCCACACATGGTTTCCGGCTGTCTCCTACTTTTTTCTTAAGGTAATTGCTCACCCCCTGGGAAACGGCTTTTACTTTTTCGAAAGTGAACCGGTCAGCTATTATATCTCTCCAGCCATCAGTTCCGAATTTTATCATTGTTTTTTCCATTAAGTATAACTTCTCCAGTAACCAATTATTACATTTGTTTTTTTAAATAATTATAATCATATTCAACCATAATTTTTACCAGCTCGTTAAAACTAACCTTTGTTTTCCACCCCAGCTTTTTCCTGGCTTTGGAAGAATCTCCCACCAGAAGATCCACATCAACAGGCCGGATAAAACTTTTATCGATTTTTACATACTTCCCCCAGTCAAGATCCAGGCACTGGAAAGAAGCCTCAACCCACTCCTCTACTGAATGTGTCTCTCCTGTACTTATAACATAATCTTCCGGGGTATCCTGTTGAAGCATCAACCACATTGCTTCAACATAATCTTTTGCATATCCCCAATCCCTTTTTGCATCTAAATTTCCCAGATAGAGGCTATCAGCTAACCCCAATTTTATTTTAGCTGCGCCATAAGTCACTTTCTTGGTAACAAACTCCAGACCCCGTCTGGGGGATTCATGGTTAAAAAGTATACCACTACAGGCAAACATACCATAACTCTCCCTATAATTTACAGTCATATAATGACCGTAAACCTTTGCCACTCCGTAAGGACTGCAGGGATAAAATGGAGTCTTCTCATTCTGGGGAATCTCTCTCACTTTTCCAAACATCTCCGAACTGGAAGCCTGGTAAAATTTTACATTCTTATTCATATGTCTCGCCGCTTCCAGCATCCTGGTTACTCCCAATCCTGTAAATTCACCGGTGAGCACTGGCTGTTTCCAGGATATAGGTACAAATGACATGGCGCCAAGGTTGTATATCTCATCAGGTCTCGATTCTTTTATTGCATCTATTATAGATAGCTGGTCCAATAGATCAGCCTGGACAAATTTCAACTTATCCCTTATATGCTCTATTCTGTTAAAGTTCTCAACTGATGACCGCCTTACCATCCCATAAACTTCATACCCCTTGTCCAGTAAGAATTCAGCCAGATAGGACCCGTCCTGACCGGTAATTCCCGTAACAAGCGTTCTCACTATTATCTCCCCTCTTAAATTTTTAAAAAGAATTTTATTATAAAAATTAAAGTTTAAAAAGTAATTTGCCTCTCAGGGATATTGGAATTTACATTAATCTTAATGCCATCCTTTAAAACATTATTCTTTTCAATTTTACTGTTATCTCCAATGACAGAGTAACCTTCTACACTTACATTCTGGCCAATCACTACATTATTTGAGATTACAGATTTTTTTATAAGACAATTCTTTTCAATTTTACAATTGTTAAAAATTATGCTTTCAGAAATTTCAGTTCCTCCAGAGATAAAACAGTCATTTCCAATTACCGTAAGCGGCATTATTTTAGCACCCTTCTCTATCTCGGTTCTCTCACCAATAACAATCGGCCCGGAGACAAAATTATTTTTAAAATACTTTGAACCTTTTCCTATATATATATTTTCCAGCATCTCTTTATATGGAAATTTAAAATTTACCTTCTTATTTAAAATATCATAATGAGCCTCCAGATACTTTTGAGGAGTTCCGACATCCAGCCAGTAGGAGTCTGAAACATATCCATAAATCTTATATCCTTCACATAAAGCCCTGGGGAAAAGTCCTCTTTCGAAAGAATAATTTTCACCTTCCGGCGCTAACTTCATCACATATGGTTCGATAATATACATCCCTGCATTAATTAAATTAGTAGTAATTTCTTCCTGGCTTGGCTTCTCCAGAAACTGCTTAACCTTCCCCTCATTATCGATAGGTACCAGTCCATAAGATGTAGGATCTTCAACAGGAGTCAGTGATATGGTTATATCTGCTTTTTTCCTCTTATGAAAAACTATCATATCAGTCAAATCCAGTGAAGAAAGAATATCACCATTGAATACCATAAAACGTTCGCCGCCTAAATATTTCTCTACATTTTTTACTCCTCCGCATGTACCCAGCGGTTTTTCTTCCTTAACATAGGTTAGTTTTAATCCAAACTTACTGCCATCTCCAAAATAATTTTTAAAATTTTCCGGAAGGTGTCCGGTAGAAAAGATTATATCTTTAATCCCGTGAGATTTAAGCCAAAAAATAAAATTTTCCATGAAAGGTTTATTTATAAGCGGCAGCATTGGTTTTGGATTTAAAAAGGTAATTGGACGTAATCTTGTTCCCTCTCCACCAACTAATATTACTGCTTTCAATCTAACTCCTTTTCACATTCAATTTAGATCTATAATCCAGCATTCTGCCTCCAGTAATTGAGTGTATCCTTAAGTGATGTTTTGATAGAATACTCGGAAGCCCAGCCAGTCTGGGCTTTTAATTTGCTGTTATCTCCATATATAATTTTAACATCAATTGCCCTGAACTTGCTCCTGTCAATCTTCACTTTAATATCTGACCTTGTGCTTAATGATATAAGAATATCAAGCAAATCTGAAATCTTCTGCTTTTTACCTGAACAAACATTATAAACCTGGCCCTCACTTCCCTTATTTATTATATAATTGTATGCTTTAACTGCATCCCGCACGTCTAAAAAATCCCGCTGAGACTGGAGATTGCCAACACTTATTACCGGGTCCTGACTGCCGCTTTCTATCAGAGCTATCTGCCTGGCAAAATCTGAAGTAACAAATCTTTCTGACTGGCCCGGACCAATATGATTGAATGACCTGCTTGTATATACCGGGAGTTTGTATGCGCTATAATAAACAGAAGAGAAAAAATCCAGAGCTGATTTACTAATAGCATATGGATTTTGAGGATAAATCCTGAAATTTTCATCAATTGCTTTATCTTCACTATCAATTTCTCCATATTCTTCAGCAGTACATACCATAAGAATCCTGCAGCAGGGACAAAAAATCTTAAGGCCCTCCAGGATATTTATTCCTCCAAAAACATTAATCCTGAAAGTTTCTACGGGATTCTCCCATGAATAACTAACCGAGCTCTGCGCTGCAAGATGATAGACCTGCTGCGGTTTGAATTTTTTTATAATACTGAAAATTCTTTGCCTATCGGTTAAGTCTGCTTTAAGAAGCTCTATTTTGCCATAGGAATTACCTGAATTAAAATTTTTAAAATTAAGGTCAATTCCTAGAATTTCATGATTATCTTCCGTTGTCAGATATGTGGTAAGATGCCTGCCGGCAAATCCTGCAATGCCTGTTATCAAAATTCTCAAAAGCGTATT
>JADHVN010000009.1 GCA_016783995.1 Actinomycetota bacterium | reverse complement strand
CTGTGGATGTATCTACTGAGGTTGGCGCGAAAAAGAAGATTAAGTTAGATGTGCCATTCTTTACAGGCGCTTTAGGTTCAACCGATGTAGCAAGGATTAACTGGGAGGAGAATGCAGTAGGTGCAGCTATTTCTGGGACGATAGTTGTTATTGGTGAAAATGTCTGCGGTATGGACCACAACTTAGAGTATAAAAATGGCAAGGTACGTAGGTCTCCGGAATTCGAGCGGAGGGTTAAGAGCTATAAAAAATGGCACACAGGAAGCGGAACAATTATCGTTCAATACAACGTTGAAGATGGAAGACTTGGGGTACCAGAGTACTCTTTAGAGTTAGGGATAGAAGCCATTGAGCCTAAGTGGGGTCAGGGAGCCAAAGATATAGGAGGCGAGGTTAAATTACCTTCTATTGAAAGAGCCCTTGAGCTTAAGAAGAGGGGTTATATCGTTTATCCTGACCCTGAAGACCCAGTGACAAAGAAAGCCTATAAAGAGGGAGCGATTAAAGAATTTGAAAGACATTCAAGGCTTGGGATGGTTGAAGAAGAAGCGTTTTATAAAGAAGTAGAAAGATTAAGAAAACTTGGATTTAAATACGTTACCCTAAAGACAGGTGCTTACCGACCGGCTGATTTAGCAAGGGCAGTTAAGTATGCTTCCAAGGCCAAAATTGACCTGCTTACTGTTGATGGAGCTGGCGGGGGAACTGGAATGAGTCCGTGGAGGATGATGAACGAGTGGGGCATTCCGACCGTTGAGTTAGAATGTTTGCTTTATCAGATGTTAAAGAGAATTGACGAGCAAGGTAAATACGTTCCTCCAGTAGCTATGGCGGGAGGTTTTGCATTAGAAGACCATATCTTCAAAGGTTTAGCTTTAGCTGCGCCCTATGTTAAGGCGATATGCATGGGTAGGGCAACTTTCGCTGCGGCAATGGCTGCGAAGACAGTAGGTAATCTCATAAAGGAAAATAAAGTCCCAGCTGAGTATAAAAAATACGGCGATACAATAGAGCAGGTTTTTGTCGCTGCGGAGACTCTAAAAACAAAATATGGTAAAGACTTTAAGGACATCCCGATAGGTGCCATTGGTATGTATACCTACTATGACCGACTAGCAACAGGCCTCAAACAATTTATGGCTGGAGAAAGAAAATTTGCTTTAAAGTATATTGCCCGAGATGATATCGTCGCCTTGACGCGAGAGGCCTCTGATATCTCCGGCATTTCATATGTTATGGATTGTGATAGAGAAGAGATAGACCGAATCTTAGGTTAGAAGGAGGTAACGATAGTGAAGAAAGGGCTGTGTATTACCTGCGTTCACGATAGTGATTGTTCTTTTCGAAGAAAATTTCCTGTTTTGCAATGCGAAGAATTTTATTGTGGTGAGCCAAGGCCAAGACAGTTTAAAGGGGCGAAGCAAAAGAAAGTAAAATCAGGCGAAGAAGAAACAGCGCGGGAATGAGTTAAGTAAATTAGTTTTTGACTTTGGCATCGCAGGAATTAAATTTATAAGCCATTTGAGGGGGTGTTTATTATGGAAAAGGTATGTAATTTGTGTGGAAAACGATTGACTACAACAGTTGAGTATCAGTTTTTTCCTGAAGATGATTCCTACATTTGCAAGGATTGTTTATCGAAGGAGTCTAAGAAAGAAAGAGAGCAATGATAAAAAAAGTGGATTATACAGGAAACTATGGCAGTCATTTTGTCTTATTCTACCTATAAAAACGGTAAGTGTTATGGGGTTGAAAGAACTTATGAGAATGTAATAGCTATAAGAGCAGTTACCAGTGAGGACACAATGACTGCGCATTGGGCAAGGCTTCCAGACGATTTACTGGAGAGAATTTCTAACCGTATTATAAATGAAGTCAGAGGGATAAATCGAGTGGTATACGATATCTCATCTAAACCACCAAGCACGATTGAATGGGAGTAAGATTTTCTAAAGAAAGTAATTAAACTAAGGAGAATTTTATGTGTGGAATAATAGGATATATTGGTAATAAAAATGCCATGCCAATAATTATCGAAGGCCTTAAAAAACTTGAATATCGAGGTTATGATTCAGCAGGTATAGCAATTCTTGATAAAGATAAGTTATTCATTACGAAATGCAAAGGTAGAATTAGCGATTTAGAAGGACTTCTAAGGAAAAGAAAATTTTTAGGTACCGTAGGATTAGGTCATACTCGTTGGGCTACTCATGGAAAGCCCTCTAAAGTTAATGCCCATCCCCATACGGACCGTTTTAAAAAAATCATAGTGGTTCACAATGGAATAATAGAAAATTTCAATAATTTGAAGAAGGATTTGGAAAAGGATGGTTGTAAGTTCGCATCTGAGACAGATACCGAGGTAGTTGCTCATTTGATTAGCAAATTCTATAAAGGAAATTTAGAAGATGCCGTAAGAAAGGCTTTAAGAAAAATAAAAGGTTCCTATGCCTTAGGTATTATAAGCCGTGATAATCCAGATAAGATAGTAGCCGTGAGGCACGATTCTCCTTTAGCTATCGGTTTAGGTAAACAAGAAAATTTCATAATCTCAGATGTTTCGGCAATTTTAAACCATACTAAGAAAGTGATATATCTTCACGATGATCAAATAGCTGTTGTTACTAAGGATACTGTTGAAATATCTGATCTAAAAGGGAATAAAGTACCAAAAAAGGTAGATACTATTTCTTACGATATAGAGGAGGTTCAAAAAGGGGGATTTGCTCACTTTATGTTGAAAGAGATTTATGAACAACCCCAGGTTCTTTCAAGAATTATTTCTCACTATGTAACAGCTGAAGGCGCAATCAGATTTGAGAGCCTTAACATAGAAAGTAGTTTTCTTAAGAAAATAGAAAATTTAATTATTATTGCATGTGGAACAGCCTATCATGCCGGCTTGATTGGTAAGTATATTATAGAGTCATTTGTACGGATTCCTGTTTGGGTAGATTTTGGCAGTGAATTTAGATATAGAAATCCTGTTATAAGAGAAAAAACATTAGTTATTGCAATTAGTCAATCGGGTGAGACTGCAGATACTCTGGCAGCAGTAAGAGAAGCAAAGAAAAATAAAGTCAAAGTTCTTTCTATCTGCAATGTGTTGGGCTCATCCTTAACTAGAGAGTCTGATGCTACTATCTATACTCATGCTGGCCCTGAGATAAGCGTAGCCTCCACCAAGGCCTATACAGCTCAAATCATGGTTCTTTATCTTTTAGGGTTATACTTGGCTGAATTAAAAAAGACATTAAGTAAAAATCATATAAATAAGGCAATAGGTGTTCTTAAGGGTATACCTCTTAAACAGGAAGAGATTCTTGGAAGTTCAAGAAATATAAAAGAGATTGCTAAAAAACATCTTCATTTTGGAGCGTTTCTTTATTTAGGAAGGAATATTAACTTTCCTACAGCTTTAGAAGGAGCATTAAAACTTAAAGAGATTTCTTATATTCCTACTGAAGGATATGCTGCCGGAGAAATGAAACATGGCCCCATTGCTCTTATTGACGAATATAGAGCAGTGGTATGCATAGCTAACGATTCGTTTATTTTTAACAAGATGGCATCCAATATCCAGGAAATATTAGCCCGGCAGGGCAAAATCATTGCTATAGCAACTTCAGGGAACAAACAGATAAAAGATTATGTCAAGGAAGTGATTTTTATTCCCAGGGTAGATGAGCAGTTTTCACCCCTGATTACAATTATACCCCTGCAACTTTTAGCTTATTATATCGCTGCCCTGAAGGAATACGATGTAGATAAACCGCGGAATCTTGCTAAAAGTGTGACAGTGGAATAAAGAGTCAATCCTCATAATTTAAATATTTCTTGGAAAGAGCGTGGTTAAATCTTTTCCATAGAATTGCCCCTATTATAGTACCAACAGGTAGGTATTAACAGGTATTTTAGGATTTAGTTCTATACCAATTGGCTCAAAAATGTCCGGGCAGGGACAATTATGGGTTCTGAATATTTGAAGTAATCACTGTGGATATAATTCATATCAAATACCACCTGGAATGCGTGCTTTGCTTTAATCTTATTCTGGAGTAAATTAAAAAAAGACCAACAAGCAGGCGACATAATTATTGAACTGACTATTAATTTCAAAATGATATAATATTATTTAAAGCAAACTTTTTTTAGAATAAAAATGTTCAAAAAATTTAGAAAAAATCAAATAATCTTTGCAGCCACGATTTTAATTACATTGGTCGCTTTTCTGGCAAATTTAAGCTTGATTAGCTGTAATAATATTGAAAAAAATACTGATGAAACAGACAAATATATTGAACTTAGAAATAACATGGTCGATTATCAGATCATTGCCAGGGGCATAACTGATAAAAAAGTTATTGATACCATGAGGAAAGTACCCCGCCATGAATTTGTAGACCAATACTTAAAAGACTCTGCCTATGAAGACCGCCCTCTTTCAATAGGAATGGGACAGACAATATCCCAGCCATATATTGTAGCCCTGATGACCGAAAGCCTGGAGCTTACCGGGAATGAAAGAGTTTTAGAAATTGGTACCGGTTCCGGTTACCAGGCAGCCATACTTTCAGAGATCGTAAAAGAAGTATATACAGTGGAGATAATTACCGTTCTTCACCAGAAATCAAATATAGTTCTATCCGAATACCCCAATGTAAAAACCAGTAATCATGATGGTTATTACGGCTGGGAAGAATATGCACCATTTGACCGGATTATTGTAACCGCTGCCCCGGACCACATCCCCCAGCCCTTAGTAGAACAGCTTGCAGATGGAGGAATTATGGTAATTCCAGTAGGTCTCCCCGGCTGGAATCAGGTTCTCTGGAAAGTGGAGAAAAAATATGGAGAAGTAACAATCACCAGGATTACTGATGTAGTATTTGTACCCTTAACCAGAGAAATAAAATAAAATTAGAAGTTAAAAAATATTTTCATATAAGTCTGTTTTTAAAAGTAATCAATATGAGTTATGTCAGCGATTTTTCTTTTTGGTACATGTAATACACCTGAAGTATCTTTATAATATTTAATTGATTTACCTTCTTCAATGTCGTAATATTCCGGATTTTCCAGTGGGTATCCCAGTGCTAAAACCAGATCAGCACTGTACTGCTCAGGAATTTTTAATATATTTTCAATCTTTTTTCTATTAAAAGACCCTATCCAGCAACAGCCAATTCCTTCTTCCAGAGCTGCCAGGGTAATATTTTCAGCGCTGGCTCCTACATCATACTTAAAAAATGAACCAAAAGAAATATCTTTATTGACCAGAATTATTATATACGCCACGGGTCTTTCATTGTTCTTAGGATTTCCTTCAGGTGTAATATACCCTGCCCACCTTACGTTAGGAAAAATTTTTTCCCTTAAAGCATCATCTACAGCAACAACGTATTCCAATGGCTGCAGGTTCCCTACTGATGGTGCCAGTCTTCCAGTATTGACCATTCTCTTTAAAATTGACAATTTTATAGGTTTCTGCCGGAATTTCCTGATGGTTCTTCTTGATATTATCGCATTATAGATTTTCATACTTAATATTATCAGGTAATAATTTAAAATTGAAAATTTTTTTAAATATTTTAACCACCAAATACTTAATCCAAAATATAAATTAACTCTTTAATAATGTCAATGATACCTATCTCCGGGAAAACATAATAATGCATAATATTATTTAATCTTTGCAGATTTAGTCTATAAGCCGAGTTATAACCTAAAAATTCATTTACCTTTTTTAAATATAAAATAAAAAAATATCGTAATAGTAAATATTCATTGCTTAAGGAGTTTTATCCCAGGGATATCTTTGAAATGCTGATCAAGGGTTAGAATTGCGGCATCAATTCTAACAGCAACTGCAGCTATAAGAGCGTCTGTTAATGGGATTATTTTACATTTTTTCTTAAGGTCAAATAAATACTGCTTGTTTTGATCAAGTCTTCAAAAATGCAGTCTAAATAAAGAATAGCACTAATAGATTTGGAGAGTATCAGATATTCTTTTTCATTTTTTACACCATATATAATTAAAATTAAGGGTTGAACTACAGGGAAATTTCATAAATTTTGGTTTCTTATTAAATATACTGAACCAATTCTTTATTTACCGACTTGAAATGTTAACTGAAATCTGTTAGGGTAAAAAGAGCTTTTGCTTAAATAGGCAAATTTTAAAAATTTTTCTTTAAAAAGATTATTAAAGTTAATTATCATTGGAGTTGATTAAAGAAATGAGTGGATTGGCAGGAATAATTAGTTTAGAAAAAAGCATTAAGAACAAAGAAAAGATTAACATCATGCTGGATAAAATATCTCATAGGGGTAGAAAAAGAAGAGTTTATAATATTCGCGGAAATTATATCGGGATTAATACTAATTATAAACTGTATAACCGGGTTGGAGAAAATTTAAATTTATTGGATGGAAAAATTTATAATCTAAATAATTTGTTTTTAAAATACAATATAAAGGGCAATTATACATTAATTTCTGATACAAATAAAATAAATCTCCTTTTTGGTAGTGCAGGAGAAAAGATATTTAAGGAATTTAAAGGCTCTTTCGCCCTTCTATTTGCTGATATAAATGGAAACATATATATTGCCAGAGATGTTATAGGTAGAAGGCCTCTTTACTATTTTAAGACTAATGGGATTTTAATGTTTGCTTCAGAGATTAAATCCCTAATTGATTTTGGTACAGATATATATGAATTACAACCAGGATCCTGTATGTTAAATTTTGGGGGTCCAAAAAAAATAAAAAAGATTGATACTGGTGATTTTTCTCTGATGGAAAATCAGGAGGATGAAAAACTGGAAGAAAAGTTAGAGAATTACCTTTTAGAATCGGTGGAAAGGAGAATATCTAATAATAATTTAAAAATTGGAGTATGGCTAAGCGGCGGAGTCGATTCAAGTATAGTAGCAGCTTTTTTAAAGGAATTTACCGATAACATATATACATATTCAGTTGGATTTGAAAATTCTCCGGATCTCATATCA
Organism: Actinomycetota bacterium; assembly: GCA_016783995.1. The sequence continues at coordinate 14,485 of JADHVN010000009.1, read as the reverse complement.
GCAAGAGAAGTAGCAAGTTACCTTGGGACCAGGCATACAGAATATAAACTGAATGTGGATGAGCTTTTTTCAAGTATTCCCAATGTTATATATTATTTGGAATCCTTTGATGCTCCATTGGTGAGGAGTTCATTGGGTAACATGATTGCTTCAAAAATTTCAGCTTCTTCTGATGTTGTCTTTTCAGGTGAAGGGGGAGACGAGCTTTTTGCCGGATATAATTACTTTTTGGAATTTGATTCCTCAAAGTTAATTCAGCAGGAACTGGTAAAAGCTATAAATACACTTCACAATACTGCACTACAAAGGGTTGATAGAATTGCAAATGCTTATAGCATTAATATAAAACTCCCTATACTGGATGAAAACCTGCTTGATTTTGTTTTAAGGATATCCCCAAAAAAGAAGGTGCGAAAAGATAAAAATACAGGAAAATATATACTCAGAAAAGTAGCCTCTAAATATTTACCTGAAGCTATAACCTGGAGAGGAAAAGATAAATTCTGGGAAGGTTCTGGAATAAAATATACTCTGGAAAGTAAAATTGAAGATATAATAACTGACAGAGAATTTATCAAAGCAAGAAAACTACCGGGCAATATAAGATTGAGAAATAAAGAAGCATTTTACTACTATAAGGTATTTAATGAGTGCTATTCTGGTATTGATTTTAATAATGTTATCTCCTTCACCCAGGATTTTAATTGAGAATAGAAGATTTTAAATATCTATCCGCTCTTACCAGCTACTTATTCTAAGAAATCCTGCATTTTTTAACAGGAATTATAAATTCCGGTAAGAATTGCTGCATTATACTTACGTAGAGCTAAAACGAATTCTTATAAATTGAAGAGTCATAAATCGGTGAAAATTTAATAAAGCTATATGCAATAAATTCGGGCAAATAATTTGGGTTTGGAGATGTAGTTTGTTATAATACATAATCGCTCAACATTTTTTTAAAAGAATTAAATGAAATTAAAAAAAGAGTTAAAGCTTATTGATGTTTTCTGTATCTCTACCGGTGCCATGATAAGTTCAGGACTTTTTATATTACCAGGGTTTGCTCATGCAAAAGCAGGACCGGCAATAGTAATTTCTTACTTTTTAGCAGGATTGCTAGCTCTGGTAGGAGTATTGAGCATTGCTGAACTATCAACCGCGATGCCTAAGGCTGGCGGAGATTATTTTTTTATAACCAGAGGATTGGGTCCTGCCATAGGAACAGTTGCCGGGATGTTAAGCTGGTTTTCACTATCCCTTAAGAGTGCTTTTGCTCTGGTGGGTATGGCTGCCTTTACCAGATTGATAATAGACCTGAATATACACATAATAGCAATTTTCTTATGCCTTCTTTTTGTTTTTCTTAATTTTATAGGGGTAAAGGAAGCAAGTAGAACTCAAATAACTCTGGTAATGGGACTTTTAGTCATTCTTTTTATTTATGTGGCCTGGAGCCTTCCGCATATCAACGTACAATGGTTTGAGCCTTTTGCTCCTTATGGAATATTATCTGTTTTTTCAACTACAGGGTTTGTATTTGTATCTTATGGTGGACTTCTAAAAGTTGCCAGTATCTCTGAAGAAGTAAAGGATCCCTGTAAAACATTACCCCTTGGCCTTATTTTATCTCTGGTAGTTACCACCATATTCTACGTGATAGTTGTTTTTACTACTGTTGGGATTGTAAAACCTGGAGACCTTGACCACTCACTTACCCCTATATCAGACGGTGCCCATATTTCTATGGGGCTTCCAGGAATAATTCTTTTAAGCATAGCTGCTATACTGGCATTTGTTTCTACTGCAAATGCCGGAATTATGGCAGCTTCAAGATACCCTTTTGCCTTAAGCAGGGATAAGTTATATCCGGATTTTTTCAAAAAGGTACATAAAAAATTTAGAACCCCTTACGTTTCTATTTTTTTTACCGGTCTATTTATAATAATATTTTTATTTTTAGAACTGGACATTCTCATAAAAGTTGCTTCAACTATTATTATTTTAACTTATATACTTTCCATCTTATCGGTTATCGTGCTTAGGACAAGCCATTTGCAAAATTATCAGCCGGGTTTTAGAACTCCTCTTTTCCCCTGGATACATGTAGGAGGAATACTGGGATTTATCTTTATAATTATAGAAATGGGCAAAGATGTTATGATAATGAGTGTTGCCTTGATTGTTATCGGGGCATGCATATACTTGTTTTATGGCAGAAGAAGGACTAAAGGAAAAGAATATGCCCTTCTTTATATTATTGATGGCATAACATCAAAAGAACTCACCGATGGGCATCTAGAGAATGAACTAAAGGAAATAGTATGTGAAAGAGATGAAATTGTAAAAGATGATTTTCACAAGATAATTGAAGGATGCACCATATTAGACATCGATAATTCTATAGATGTTAACCACCTTTATAAAACGGTATCAGGGATATTATCAGATAAATTGAATATAGAGCCGAAATACTTCTATAGTAAATTTGTAAGAAGAGAAAAAGAAAGCAGCACCCTTATAACGGAGAATATAGCAATGCCCAATATTATAATTAATGAAAAGAGTTTTTTTGACATTCTGATGGTTAGGTGTAAGAAGGGTATAATTTTTCCAAGTTCTGAATCTAAAATTATTGCGGCTTTTTTCATTATAGGAACAAGGGATAAGAGGAATATGTTGCTGCGTGCACATACTTTTATCTCTCAGATAATTGCAGAGCCGGATTTTGAGAGAATATGGATGGAAGCAAAAGATGAAAGAGCTCTTCAGGATATTATTCTACTGGGTAAAAGAATAAGAGATTAAATTTATATTTAAATATGTGTATCCCTTATACTTTCAAATCTTTAAGACGATTCTATTTTTATATTAAACAAAAAAACAATTTTAAATACAGATAATTATATTGGCATATTTAAATATATATAGTTATAATTTCAGAAAAAGGAATCCTATTATCTTATTTATTAAAAAAACTCATTTCAAGATTAAAAAAGAAAAAAAATATTTCCCCGTTATTTTGATATAATTATTTTAATAGTTGTATCCCTTAAATATTATGGAAATAAAATATGAAAATTAATATATTTAAAGGAAAAACATTGTTAGGTTTTATCTTAATAACTTTAACCAGTCTGGCAATACTATCACTTGCTTCAATTCTTTTAGTTAATTTATTATATAAGCCCGATTATGGTGATAATGTGCGACAATATTTTGATGATGATTTACTGTTAAAAGCTTCAAATTATAATAGAGTTTCATTAAATATCAGTATTGCCAGCCGTTTTCTATCCTGGTTCATTATGTCCGGTATAATTATTATATTTTTTAAATATTTTAAAAGCACCCCTATAAATATTTTACTGGCTTTTTCTTATATAGTCTTATTTTATTTATTAATTCAATTGATACTTCTACCACTGGCATATTTCAGAGGTTACATAATTGAACACAGGTTTGGGCTCTCAAACCAGACCATAGCTATGTGGTTCTCAGATTACTTAAAAGAAAATGGCATTTCCATACTAATTTCTTCTCTGGGGATAACGGGGATCTACACCTTGATGGTTTACATACCAAAGTATTGGTGGATAATTTCCTCAGCTGTTTTAGCAATATTTGTTGTAGCGGCTACCTATCTCTATCCCATATTAATAGATCCGCTGTTTTACAAATTTGAAAAGTTAAAGGATACAAATTTTCAGGAACAAATAATAAATATTACAGGGAAAGCAAGTATAGAAGTAAAGGAAGTTCTGGTGGCTGATGCAAGCAGGAAAACTAATAAAGCAAATGCCTATTTTACTGGAATTGGAGGCAGCAAACGCATAGTGGTATTTGATAATATAATTAATAATTTTTCAAGAAAAGAGGCATTAAACGTAATAGCGCATGAAATAGGACACTGGCACTACTGGCATATAGTGAAGAGCATAATAATTGGGATCATTTCGGGAACTGCCGGGTTATTTCTTATAAATGCTGTTTTTACTTACTCTAGCATGGTAGGAGATTTCAAATCAATTTTGGTTATAATTCTTTTGATATCCATAATTTCGTTTTTATCACTGCCGTTACAGAATGCAGTATCCCGGACTTTTGAAAGACAGGCTGATAATTTTACTATGCAGGCAACAGAAAACCCTGATGCTCAAATCCAGCTTATGTTAAAGCTTGCGGAATCCAATCTGTCCAATGTGTCTCCACACTGGTACATAAAATATTTTCTTTACAGCCATCCGCCGATAATGGAGAGAATAGAGGCCGCAAAAAATTTTGATTAAATAATAAAAGGAGAAGAATGATAAAAAGAATAAAAATTTCTTTAACATTATTAATACTCAGCATATTCTTACTTTTATTTCTATTTGCCTGTGGTAAGGAAAATGGAGGTAAAATAGTAGAATTCGATACAATTTCAAAAGGTTTTTATAGTCTGCAGGTAGAAAAAGAATATTTTGTTATTAAAGATACAGAAAATTTTAACCAATTACTGGCTATAATTGCAGACAGCAATTCAGATATAACTAATAAATACGTTGATTTCTCCAAAGAAATAGTAGTTGGGGTATTTCTGGGAGAAAAACCAACAGGTGGGTATAATATTGAAATTACGGAAGTATTAGAACAAAATGACTATATTGAGGTTTTAATAAAAATAGATGAACCTGATCCGGATGAGATGGTCACACAAGCAATTACTTCTCCTTACCACATTATAAAATTAAAAATATCTGATATGGAGTTTTTATTCAATATTTCAGAACAGGGATGAGATTAAAGTTAAACAACATATTACTTTAATATTCTTCCTAAAAGAAAGGTTGACTTTTAAATATCGACTGTTAATTCTTTTAAACACTCTGAAGGTGATAATAGCTAGGATGAAGGGGGTAATAGGATTTGGGTTTGTGACCAGCTGGGTCTTTGGCAGAGAATATTCCTATCGCATCATAAAGAATATGCTTACCCTGTCCATTTCCCGGTATATAATAGTTTTATCAAAATTTATTGCTGCAGCAATCTGGTGTTTTTTAATAATATACAAATCTACATCCACTTATTCAGCCAATAAAGCATTTTTCCGGGATTATCCTGAAAATAACTGTAACTCTCAAAGCGATGTTTTGTGTTTCCGATCCAGTAAAATTCTTTGGATTCGGGAGTATTATTATAGAAGCTTAATATATCATTCAGATCTGTCCAGGGATCATTTCTTGCCTGTACATATAAGACTGGAACCTTTAAATCCTTTGTATAATCACGAGGAGACATTTTCTCCAGCGGATGCTCACTGCGCCAGTTTACGAATCTTTTTGCCGTAGGAAAAATGATTCTTGCACCAAACGGTGTAAGTATTTTCTTTGCATAAGTTCTGACAAAAACTTCCATGGATATGGGCTGGATCAACATCATACACTTTACCTTATCAAATGCAGCCGGACCTTTACTCATGGCAATTATAGTTGAATTGGCACCCATGCAGAAACTGACAAATCCTATATCAAAGTTCTTTAAGTCATCACGTTTTTTTATGAAATCCATAGCAGCAATTACATCTTTATAACCATTCCTTTCGCTTCGCTCAAGGCACAAAACGGGATGAAAACCGTTGTCCTTAAGCCTGTTTTCTTTTATAAATATATATTGCCAATTTGATTTTCTTTCAGACTTATATTCCTCCAGACCTACTCCGGTCTTACCGCCATTTGGACTTCTGTCACTCTCGCCGTGATTTCTAAAATCAAACATAAGAATCCAGTAGCCTTCTTTGTAAAGATGATGAGCAGTTTTAAGAAATTCTATTTCCTTATTATAAAGTTTGGAAATACTTCTGTATTTTACAGTTGATCCATACTTTGTCAGACCACCTACGTGGGTCATAATTACCAGCTTTTTTGAAGAACCGGGAATTAACCAGCCTTTTAATGCTAGGCCATCGGAAGCTTTGAATTCTATATTTTCAAAGTCCATACCATAATCTTTTGGAGTTTTAGGTATTGGCTGACGGTTAAGAAAAAGAATAGTGCCGGATAAAAAATAACTGAATAAAATATAGATTAAAGTTATCCCAGCTAAAACTACAAGAATATATACAACAATCATAACAAATACTAATTAAAGATTTATAAAAATTTTTATTATTTTATCAGATTTAGTAATTCTAGAAAAATTAAATTATTTTCCGTTATGAGAAATTTTATGAAATACGAGACAACAAATTCATGTACGGCTGTATTATTTTGTATTCTGTATTCCACCAATCTTCAGGTATCTTACCTTCATATAGAGTTCTCTTTGTTCTTTTACCGTGAAATGTTGAAGTTGGTGTTGTTCCTGCTCTCTTTATTGTAGCTTCACTGTATGGTATCCTTACATCATCAGTATTAAAAGTCCATTTATTACCTTTTGAATAATATAGGATTAAATCGTGCTTTCTTGAGAATTGTTTTGCTCCTGGGCTTGAAGCTCCAGTATAACACCACGCAATCTCATTTCTAAAATTATTATAGCCAAAAATTTCATCACACATTACTTTTAAATAATGTGAAGCATGCCAATCACAATGAAGATAAAATGAACCAGTATCTTTTAAAATTCTATGTAATTCAAAAACACGTTCTTTCATCCATCCAATATAATGATTTATTCCGCCTTTCCACCTGTCTTGAAAAGAACGTATTTCTTCACCATCGTTAAATATAACTTCATAGTGCTTATTTGAAAAAAATGGTGGATCAAGATAAATTAAATCAATACATTTTTCAGGAAATTGTTTTAACCAAATTAGATTATCTCCACAGTAAATTGTATTTTCTAATTTCATGGTTTAAAGTTTATCATAAAATTTTATTGCTTTAAATTAAATAGAATAAATACTACTTTATTAAAATATTAAGAATCGCAGGATTAGATAAATAAGAATTAGATAGCCTTATTTGATAACAGTCCAACAAATAAAATTTCCTAAAATAATTCTTGTACTAAATAGAAAAAATAAATTGAAAAATTTCATATCCCCTGTATAATTAAATCTGTACAATTAAGCTTATGCAGTGTAAAAACTGTAAGAATTCTTTAAGAAATATACCCTATTTAGTTGGCTTATAAGATAAAAATAAGTTGGAGTTAGCCTGTAAGCCGAGTTATATACTAATTATCATCTTACTTCTCCTTTTATCTCACAGAAAATATATAAATATGGTAATTTAAACTACCAATCTCTCTCATTTTCTTATCAAAAATAAAAAATCTGCTGGTTCTAGTATTTTGATATTCTTATATGACCCTAAATTTATTAGATGTCTATCTCCAGATATTATATAATCACATTTTGCTGAAATTGCACATTCCAATATCTTGTCATCATCAGGATCATCTTTTATAAGAATAATCTTCTCATTAACTTCAACAAGGTGGCAAAATTCAAATATATTATCTAAAAATATTTTTATCTGGTTATTTTTCCATAAAAACTTTAACCTTAGCTTATCTTCTATCTCACTTATTATATCCTTGCTGATAAATACATTTACTTTTCCAAACCTGCAAAATTGAATTATTTCTTCGCATACTCTTCCTAATAAAGCTGCCGAAATAAAAATATTTGTATCTAGAACTATTCTCAATTTATTACCTTACTTTTCATGAAGTATCTTATCAATATCTTGCTCATCCTTGATCCCAAACCTTCTGGCAGTTTCATTTCCCCATGCTCTTATCTCCGACCATTTTTTATTCGCATAATATTGCCTGAATGCTTCTCTTATTAATTCGCTTTTAGTTCTACTCTCCCCTTTTGCTATATTTTCAATCTCTTTATATAATTCCTTGCTTAATGAAATATTTAAAATTTTTGTTTTTCTTGGCATCCTGGCCTCCAGTTTTACAATAATATTATTTAAGTAATACTTATTATTACTCAAACATTATATCAAAACTACTAAATATATTCAAACTTCATATAGGTATAGGAAGAGATAAAATAATCTAAAAATACCTGTATGTCACCAGAGCCACTATATAGACCACTGCTGCTATGCCTATTACCGTAAAAAACCCAAAATGAATGGAAATTATTACGGCCGCTATGGATCCTACCACTGAAGTACAGCCATTTATGGCCCACAGCCACGGGACTATCTCTTCCCGTTTTTCTTTAACCTTAGCTATGGCTGAAGGAAAAGGTATCCCCATTACAAACCCAAGCGGGATTATAAGAAGGATTGAATATAAAAATCTCTGCCACAGTACTTTTGAGATTATAAAATCCCCTACAAACCCAAATGTAAATATAAACAGGGCTACATAAGCTACTATTGCTCCCACTACCCATCTCAAATCAACCTTAAACCTGCTGCTGATAAAACTACCTACTCCTGCAGAAAGCATGATACTAAAAAGGACAACCGAAAGGGCATAAGCTGGCTTACCCAGTACCAGAATAAATTTTTGAATAAAGGGCAGCTCGATAAAGAAAAAGCCAAAACCCAGACAGAAAAAATAAACTATATATTTAAAATCCCTTCTTATGCTGATATTTATTTTTTTTATCCACAGGGGCAGCAGTATAAAAAATACCGATAGAATAATAGAAACCAGAAGAGCTGCAACTAGCATAAGATACCCTCCTCCCCCAAAAGGCTGGGTGGACTTGCCAAAATACTTTATGATATCCGGGACCTGTCCAAATCTAAAAAAATTAAAAAAGTAAGGCTTATCATCCCTGGAAGGATAAATGTTGAAGTAATAGTTTTTATAAAATGTTTCCCTCGAACCGCTGCTTACCTCTATTATCTCTTTATAGTAATTATAAAAATATGGCTCTTCTAATATGTTGTAGATATTTACCTCATCCTGCTTTACGCCATTGTAATATACAATATCAAAATTAAGCTTTTTTACTTCCTCTTTTAGACGGTTAATTTCTTTTTCATCAAAGCCATCTTTTTTTAACAAGGTAGTAAGAGTAGACCAGCTTCTATAGGCAAATACCTTTTGTGGAATTTCCCCAATTTTTAGATTATCCAGGCTCTCACATAAAGTAGAGAGTACCTTTAAATTCTCGCTAGGTGGAAATTGAACCCATCTGGTTACGGCCAGAACTCCATCTTCTTTTAATATGCCCACTAAATCTGAAATAGATTCAACAGTATAGAGGTAGTTTTCATTTAAGCTATAAGCTCCTGCAGAGATTGAATGAAAACTGTCCGATAAACTTATTATGATTAAATCAAACTTCTGGTCAGTTATTTTTGAAAAGTTTCTACTTGAAACCTCACAAACTTCAACTCTTTTATTATTATATATATTCCCACTATACTCGGAAAAATTGTCCTTAAGCATATCTACTATCAAACTGCTATTCTGTGACACATATATATTTTTTCCATTAAAATATAAAGCCCCGGCAACATCCATTCCTCCTCCCGGTTCTACCACCAGAACCTTCTCTGGTTCGGGTTTTACAGTAAAAAAAACAGAGATGGGCAAAAATTCCATAAACTTCAGCTCGGCTACATCCCTTTCAATTCTGGTTACTGCAGAAAGATTATCCCCATCAATGGTAATGCCAATCTGCAGCGGAGGGACTTTTTGATACTGTAAACTGATCCCCGGCGCGGATTTTATACTGGGGCTTTCTATTATATCCAGCCGGGCGTAGGAATTCTCTTTGCTGTAAATTACTTTAGAGTCAGGAAACCTCAAGTATGTGGGCAGGCTTTTATATGGCGACATCCTTATTTCCATAATCCGGGGCTGAAAAACAATGACAGATGTGATTAAAACTACAAAGATAAATATTAAAGATGTAAAGGTTTTTAGATATTTCTTATTTATCAGTACAACCGTTGCAATAAGACCTACAGCTGTTGAAATATAAATTGCCCCATCTTTTCCCATAAGCTGCATTATAAAAATGGCTATAATTGCTCCTGCTGCGGAACCAATCAGGTTATAAAAATAGGTAAGTCCAGGCTTTTCCTGCCTGTAAAATGCATATCCTATAAAAGAGCCCCCAAAGAAAAAAGGGAGTACCAAAAAAATATAATATACAGCCAGATAAAAAACTTGTTTCATCTCCCAGGCAATCTTAAAAGAATCAAAGGGGATAAAGTTACTTGCTAAAAAACTTATTATTATGGATACCGAAAATCCAAAAGAAAAGATTAAGAGTATCAGATCAGGATTCTTTATTTTACCAATAAAGAAGTACAGAAAACTTCCGCTTATACCAAATCCCAGAAGAGATATGCTTACGATCATAAAGGCAAAGTGGTAATAATCCGCTATTGAAAAAATCCGGAGTAAACATACCTGATAGAGAAAAAGCGAAAAAGAGATAAGCAGAAGAGAGATATCTACCTTATTTTTCATGCTTTTTATTGTGACGTTCCACGAGGCAAGCCTTATGGCTTCTGTTTAGTCTACTAAACATTCTTTTTCCTGTTTCAATGTCGGTTCTCTTGAACCAACTCCGCAGGCATTAATTCGGCTTTGCCCAAGCCTACAAATTACATATACAATATACTTTCATATTTATTTAATATCAAGTCTTTTTTTGAAAATCTTTTACCAATTCATCCACGCTACAAGCGGACGGGTTTTCTTGGCGGGTTTTTATAACTATTTCACGTTTAGATTTATATTAGAAAAATACATTATTAAAATATGCTAGTATTATTATTGTAATTTTGTGAGAGATTGAAGAATATTATATGAGAGTGTATGCGGAGGTAGATAAGATTACACAGCTTCTTTTACCAGTGCCCTTAGTATATGTATCATCCCTCCGGTATCCATTCCGCAGTATTTTATGAGTGATTTTCTTACTTTTTCGACTTCTTCCTTTGCAGGGCAGCTTTCACCAGTATCATAATTCCCGCAGATATATAGAAAATATACACTCGCTGCCATACCATCGGCTATCTCCATTCCCTCATAGCTTAAATCGGTAATTGCCGGAAGAACATTTTTTACCGAGGCGCTCCCCTTCTGGGAAGAATGATAATAATGAAAATTACCAAAAGGCTTATAGAGGTCAGCTATCCTGGTAAGAATCGAACCAATCCACTGACTGTAGTCAGGAAAAGTTTCACTCAGTTCTTTTAGGACTCCCTTTTCAAATGATTCATAATAAACAATTATGCTTCCTGTTTCACCTATCTGCTTTCTTAAGTTTAACAGAAGTTCTTCTCTTGGATCTTCAGCTCCTTCAGCCAGGAAATCATAGTGTACGGGTTGGCTGTCAATAGCATCCAGTATATGTATTGAATACTGGAAAGGGATTATCTGGTAAGGTCTTACTCCCTCATATAAGGGAATGGCTGTAGAGAAAGTCTCAAAATCAAAAAAATACAGGGGGTATTCCAGGCTGTTTATAAATTTTAATATTTCACTTTTATTTATTTTTGGTTTTTCGGTTTTTGCACATTCAAGCTGTATTTTTTGTTTAAAATTTAAATTATATCCGTCAGGAATATCCTTTATGGAAAGAACTCCTTCATTGTAGAGCTGGGCTGCTTTATCTTTTTTTCCATATAGATTAAAAATATGATTATCCGGTAAGAATCCCCAGCACCTATCCTTAAGCGGACAGCTGTATGGCTCATCGCAGTGCTTACCGATAAAAATTTCCGGGGGACTCTGCTCTGCTGCAACTTCCAGCATCTCTTCAATTCTATCTTCTATTCCATTAAGGAATTCATTTACCTCCACTGTAATGTCAGCTTTTTTAAATAACTGCCCAGGATTAATATCTCCCTTTCTTATATACTGATTATTAATATTGGCAAGATAACATTTTCTGATTTTAACTCCGGCTTTATCAAAGCAGTATTTCTGAAATGAAACATCGTGGACATGCTCCTCTTTAAGCTGGGTGGAGCTCTTAACTTCAATAATATCCCATCTGTCTGTATCTGCCGGCACCAGTATATCAGCTCTGCTGTAAACACACCCGGAACTGCAGCTGGCTTCAAACAGAGGTTTTCTTTCGGACAAGAGTTCGGAAGTTTTTACCAGTTGTTCTTTTAAATCACCTATCTTTCCCAGGTCAATTCCCTCAGGGTAAAGCTTCTTTGCATATTCACCTACCAGTAATCCCTGTTTAAAAATAAACTGGGCTGTAAAACCCGGTTCTGGAATCTCCTTCCTGGCATTGACCTGGTACCATAAATATTTCAGGCACTGCAGCCCTGCCAGATATTTTGATTTTGATATGATAATTTTTCTATCCATGAAATTAATCTACTCAATCAAAGTCAGCAAATATTTTTCCGAAGTTTATACCTGTGATAGTTCTAGATTTATACTTACGGTTTAATTTATTTTTAGCATAAATCAGGTCCTCATTTTTTATCCCATTTTTTAAAGCAAGATATGCTTCTATAAATGCAGCCAGATCATCGGATGCCTTAACCAGTTCTCCATTTCTCTGGCTGGTATCAGAAAACTCATCTTCCGTAAACATCCTTATATCATTTTGCCAGCCCTCGGGAATTAGTTTATATATTTTTTTCTCCATCTCTTCAACTTCATAATCCTTTATAAGCTCGTCAAGTCCTTTCACTGATTTTTTTACAGGATTAATTATATCCCTGGTTAAAACCTCCGGAAGGTCATGAAAGAGTCCTGTAAAGTAATTATTTATACAATTTTTCCTGTCCAATGTTGTTACATAAGAGAACAGGAATGAAAATATAGCAACAATTAACATGTGCCCCAATACGGAAGTTTTTGGAATCCGGTAAAGATGACTCCATCTCTGCTGGAATCGAAGCTGTCCACATATATCGGCAAAATCCAATAAGTTTCTTTTTTCCATAAAAACCTTCATACACTTCAAATCGTGATATTTTCTCTGCTCCTGGGAAATGCTTTCAACAATCTCTTCAATTAAATAACCTCTGGGATTTGCTGATTTAATAATATCAAATTCCCACTTTGTTACATAGAAATGTGCCCCATTTACAATCTTCTTTTCAAGAGTTTCTTTCTCCTCCAGTAGATATTTTTTAAGACGTAAATTAAAGTTTTTTCCTATCTGCTTTGCGAAAGGACTGATCCTCTCAAAAACCCAGCAGTTCAGCTTTTCATACTGCTTTTTATCTTCTTTTATCCTGTAAATCAAGGGAGGTTTCAGGTCAGTTAGAATAATTCTTTTTAAAAACTCGAATAATCCACATTCTATTATTTCAAGCCAGTTAACTTTCCCGGCATTTATATCCTCTTCACATCTTCCCAGAATATAAGCAACAATCATCTTATGGGCCTGCTTATCCAGTTCCGTAAGCTCAATTGTTCGGATCTGATCATTCCATCTCTGCATACTGGCTGCTTCATAAATTTTTAAAAGAAGTGATTTTTTTATCATAAAAACTTTCGTATTTTACACAACCGTTAAGTTAAAATAAATTTTTGGCAACAGTTAAAGTTTGCGATCGCCAGAGCTTTAAAACTAGTTTATATCATAGATGTTAATTCTTCAAACAAAAGTTGCGTGCTTAGTATTATAAATATACTGGATGTGCTATAATTTTATCTCTTTTAATCTGCCTTAAAACCAGTTAAGTATTAAAATTTTATTTAATATAAATTAAAGGCATAAAATGGATAAATTTCTCACAGTTAAAACTTTTAATTCCAGAATAGATGCAGAGATTGCTAAAAGTTACCTGGAAAGTTTTGGTATAAAAGCCGAGATATTTTCAGATGATGCCGGTCAGAGCATTACCTCTCTACAGAGTATAAGAGGAGTAAAACTTTTGACCTGCAGGAAGGATTTTCAAAAAGCCCGCAAGCTGCTCGATAAAAAAGACTTATCAAATGAATAACTACAAAAATCAAAACAGCAATTCCCATAATATTCGGATAAGTAATTTAAAATTAGAAGATCTGGACAGTTACCTTAAAATAGAATTTGATGCATTTTTCAAAAAATTAAAATTTATATTTAGCAGCAATAAAGATGCTGCATACAGTATCATTAAATCAGAAATCATCAGAAACATTAATACCGGAAGATATTACAATGCCATAATAGATGGGAAAATAGTTGGAATAGTTGAGATAGTAACCAGAGAAAACATTAAAAGCTATACCAGAAATTTTCGGACCTTTGTTAAATACCTGGGTTTCTTTAGAGCAGTCAAGGCATTTATCTTAACCTTCCTGGAAGCCCCCAAAATAGACAGCAAGACTATCTATATTAACAATGTTGCAGTTGATATAAATAGCAGAAGAAAAGGCATAGCTAAAAAAATGCTATCCTTTGTAGAAGATTATGCAAAAAGATATAGAAAAAGTGTCTTAAAACTCTGGGTAGCCGGCAAAAATAAAAATGCCTATATCCTGTATAAAAAATTTGGGTTTACCGAGCTTGTGAAAAGATCTTCCCGGATAGCAGAAAGGTATACCGGATACCGGGACTGGATATATATGAAAAAAGAAATTCTGTAATCTTTTTAATATCTGGAGA
>JADHVN010000107.1 GCA_016783995.1 Actinomycetota bacterium | reverse complement strand
TTTACCAGATTTACATTTTCCGCTGAATATCTTTCCAGTATTTTTACCAGTATAACGGATGTTGGGACCCTCACATCATATTCAGACACTTTTCCATAATATCCAATCTTCAAGCTATCCAGATTACCTTCAAATAAATTTATAAACAAGCTGCCAAGGTTCTCACACAATTCAAAGAAAGGTGATAGTACCTCCATTAGTTCCGGTCTTATAGCCGGTGCATTTACCGGGAAAGCTGCAGTTTTTCCATTAAGTACATCGATAACCTGGTCTGCAATTGTAGTCCCTGCCCTATCCTGGGCTTCTGTAGTTGATGCCCCTAAATGAGGTGTGCATATTACTTCTTCCAGTTTAAAAACAGGGGAATCGGTGCATGGCTCCACTTCATAAACATCAAGTGCAGCACCTCCTATTTGACCATCCTTTATGGCTTCTGCAAGATCTTTTTCTACTACTATGCCACCTCTTGAAACATTTAATATTATTGTCCCTCTTTTCATCTTATAAAACTCTGCCTTATCAAACATTCCCAGGGTATCTTTGTTTTTGGGCAGATGTATTGAAATAAAATCAGCTTCCTTATAAATGTCCTCCAGCCTGTCAGCTTTTTTTATCTCCAGTTGTTTAAACCGGTCTTCAGATACAAACGGATCATATGCGATTACTTTCATACCCAGTCCGATAGCTTTTTTTGCAACCAGTCCTCCTATCTGTCCAAAACCTACTATGCCAAGTGTTTTTCCCTCCAGTTCAACACCTCTAAATTTTGACTTCTCCCACTTGCCACTTTTTAAGGAGTAATTAGCCTCTGGAATTTTCCGGACTAAAGAAAGCATAAGAGCTATGGTGTGCTCTGCAACAGTAACCGCGTTACTGGTAGGAGCATTTACCACTATAATACCCTTTTTAGTAGCTGCTGAAACGTCTACATTATCTACTCCTATACCCGCTCTACCAATAATTTCAAGCTTATCCGAAACCTCTATGATATCTGATGTAAGTTTGGTAGCGCTCCTTATTATTATAGCGCTCACACCTTTAATCTCTTCTTTAAGCTTCTCAGGAGACAGACCTTTCTTCTCCTCCACAATAAATTGCTCCTCAAGTTTCTTTTTAGCTTCGCTTGAAATACCATCAGTAATTAATATTTTTTTATTCATATTCAGTTCCTCTATTATTTCCTTTATCAGTCGTTCAAATAATTATTTTCTATAAATATTCTTTCTGCCTCGGCAATACCGGAACCTATCTCAAATTTATATCCAAGCTCCTGTAAAGTCATCTCCAGTGCAGATATAGCAATAATAATATCAAACATTCCGAAATATCCCAGATGTCCAATTCTTATAATCTTTCCTGAAAGTTTGCCCTGTCCGCCGGCAATAGTCACTCCGTATTTTACCCTCATAGTTTTGGTAAGCTCCTTGGCATCAATTCCATCCGGAACCATAATAGAGGTTACCGAAAAGCCTCTTTTATTTTCATCTTTCACCAGAAGCTCCAGTCCCAGCTTTTTTACCGCTTTCTGTGTCGCCAGCGCCAGTACTCTATGTCTTTTAAATACTTTTTCAAGACTCTCTTCAAGCAACATATCCAGTGCTTTGTTCATAGCTACAATTATGGATATTCCAGGAGTCCACGGTGTCTGAGGCGGTGTCTTTTGTGAATAATTTTTGGCTGTAGCTAGATCAAAATAAAACCTGGGCAGGTCTGATTTTTCATTAAGTTTCCATGCTTTATCGCTTATGCTCATAAATGCAACACCTGTAGGAGCACTTAGTGCTTTCTGCGACCCTCCGGCAACAACATCCAGATTCCATTCATCCGTTCTCATATCCGATGCTCCTAGACCACTGATGGCATCTACTATAAGGATTGCAGGATAGTTTTTTACAATATTTCCTATGGCCTTTATATCATTTATTGCACCTGTTGACGTTTCGCTGAACTGTACCATAACCCCTTTTATATCAGGATTATCATCCAGCGCTTTTTTAATGTCTCGAGGGTCAGCTGCATCTCCCCACTCATAGTCAAGGGAAATGACTTCAAGCTTAAACCTGCTGCTAATTTTTTTAAATCTTTCTCCAAAATTTCCTGCACTTGCGACCAGTACTTTATCTCCAGTGGCAAAGAAGTTGGTTACTGCAGCTTCCATTGCACCTGTTCCTGAAGATGTTAATATAAAAACATCATTTTTTGTTTTAAAAAGTTTTTTTAATTTTTCTGTAACCTCAATAAATATTTTTGAGAACTCCGGAGACCTGTGGTGCATAAGAGGCCTTGCATGCTCCAGCAGTACCTCTTCAGAAATGGGTGTAGGGCCTGGAGTCATTATATATTTTTTTACCATTATTAAATTCTCCTTTCCTATGACTCTAAAATATTTGTATCAGCACTGTTAATTTTTGCTTCCTCTGCTGCAGGCAATTTTACCTGTTCTGACCAGCTCAAGTATCCCGAATGGCCTGAGCAGCTCTTCCAGTCCTTTTACTTTCCTGCTGTTTCCGGTAATTTCAATCATTATAGTTTTTTTAGCCACATCTACAATGTTTGCCCTAAAAACAGTTACTATTTCCAGTATTTCAGGCCTGGTTTTGGAATCAGCATTTACCTTTATAAGAACCAGTTCCCTTTCCACAATATTCGATGGATCAAGCTCTTGAATCTTTATTACATTTATCAGTTTGTAAAGCTGTTTTACGATCTGTTCAATACTGTGCTCTTCCGCGTTCACCGATAGAGTAATTCTGGAAATCTTTTCATCATCTGTAGGACCCACCGCCAGGCTTTCAATGTTAAAACCTCTTCTGCTGAATAGCCCGGATATCTTTGCCAGCACCCCTGCTTTGTTTTCAACTAAAACCGAAATGATATGATTCATAATATCACCTTTTTCCCTCTATACACCTTCTAACATTTCACTTTCTAACATTTCACTTATAGGGGAACCCGGTGCTACCATAGGATAGACATTTTCCTCTCTGTCTATCCAGAAATCTACCAGCACCAGGTTGTCTATCTCCAGAGCCTTCTTTATAGCGTTTTCAACCTCTTCCTTTTTCTTAACCCTTAAGCCTACCCCACCATATGCTTCTACAAGTTTCACGAAATCAACGCAATTATATATACAGGTATGCGAATATCTTCCTTTAAAGAAAATCTGCTGCCACTGTCTTACCATACCCAGATAACCGTTATTAAGCAGCATAATTTTTATATTTATTTTGTTGGTAACCGCCGTAGAAAGCTCCTGAGATACCATCTGAATGCTGCCGTCACCGGCTATATCTATTACTGTTTTATCCGGTCTACCTATTTTTGCGCCAATTGCTGCAGGCAGGCCAAATCCCATAGTGCCGAGACCTCCGGAAGAAACCAGCGTTCTTGGTTTGGTAAATTTATAATACTGGGCAGCCCACATCTGATTCTGGCCTACTTCAGTGCAGATTATAGCGTCACCTTTTGTCAGCTCATAAATTTTTTCCACAACATAGGCTGGCTTAACCTTGTTGGAATTCCGGTCATATTTAAGTGGATAATCCTTCTTTATTTTTTTAATCCTTGACAGCCACTGCTCCCGGTCAGGAATCCCTTTCTTTTCAATATACTTTTCATATTCGCTTTTTAAATCCGTAAGAACAATCTTTGCATCCCCTACAACAGGAATAAGTACTTTAATATTTTTACCAATTTCTGCAGGATCAATATCTATATGGATTACATCAGCATCCGGCGCAAATTCTGATAATTTACCGGTAACCCTATCGTCAAATCTAACCCCTACTGCAATAATAAGGTCTGCTTCGGTAAAAGCAAGATTTGCATATTTGGTACCATGCATACCTGCCATACTTAATGATAACTCACCAGTTTCAGGAAATGAGCCCATTCCTAAAAGTGAAGTAATAACCGGAATTTTCCCAACCTTTACAAATTTCCTTAAGATATCACTTGCCCCGGAGGAGATCACTCCTCCTCCGGCAAAAATTACAGGCTTCCTGCTTTCGGCTATTTTTTTTGCTGCCTGTTTAACCTGCTTGAGATTGCCTTTAAGCGTAGGTTTATATCCGGGCAGACTTATATCCACCTTAAAGTTCTCGTCTATAAAATCAGTTGTTATATCAACCGGAATATCAATTAAAACCGGACCCGGTCTGCCTGTAGATGCAATTCTAAAGGCTTCTTTTATTACTCTGGGTAAATCCTCAATATCTTTTATCAGATAATTATGTTTTGTTATAGGTGCAGCTATACCGGTTATATCCGCTTCCTGGAAGGCATCGGTACCAATCTGGGCCGTACCTACCTGTCCGGTTATAGCCACCATTGGTATTGAATCCATATATGCATTGGCAATACCGGTGACCAGATTAGTCGCACCCGGACCTGACGTGGCAATACAAACTCCCGTTTTTCCTGTTACCCTTGCATAACCGTCCGCTGCATGTGCCGCTCCCTGTTCATGCCTTACAAGTATGTGCCTTATGTCACTGTCAAATAATGCATCATACAGAGGAATTACTTTGCCGCCGGGATACCCGAATATTACTTCTACTCCCTCTTCCTTTAAACATTTTATTATCATTTGTGCTCCGGTAATTTTACCCATAATAATTTCACTCCCTATATTTGTAACAACTTTATAACACTTAAAATGATTTTATAATTATATCATTTTTTTATTCTTTTTTAAAAAATAAAACATTTAAAATTAATAAAATTATTCTAGTACAGCTCCTTTTGCAGCTGAAGTTACAAGCCTTGAATATCTGGCAAGATAACCTTCCTTTATTTTTATATCTGGAGGATTCCATTTACCAATCCTCTTCTTTATTTCTTCATCACTTAAAAGTAGATTTAGCTTATTTTCCTGTATATCTATTTCAATAATATCCCCTTCTTCCACAATACAAATGGGACCTCCAGCCTGAGCTTCAGGTGACACGTGTCCAATAGAAGCTCCCCTTGTAGCACCTGAAAATCTACCGTCTGTAATTAAGACAACTTCCCTGTCCAGACCAATTCCGGCAATAGCTGATGTCGGAGCAAGCATTTCCCGCATTCC
>JADHVN010000106.1 GCA_016783995.1 Actinomycetota bacterium | reverse complement strand
ACAAGGCTACGATGAGTATTACCAGAAAACCAGATTCAGATTAATACCATTTATATGGTAAAATTTATAAAGATTAGACGATGGTGAATCACTATCAGGAATAAAGGACATAAGTAATAAATCAGGTATATTATAATTACAATTGATGGAGAGATAGTTTGATTTAACTGGAAATCAATTCTGGTATAAAAATATCCCTATCTAAACCAATAATCCTGGTTCTAACTTCGTTCGATATGTCCAGCCAAAATAATAATTTTTTGTAACAATTCCCCAAAAAAAATAGTCTAATTATATATAATGTTATTATCTTCTTTTATGGAAAGACAATTATGAATAATAATATTAAATCAGAAAAATATAGAAAATTGTCAATTTCAGCTTTGATTACTGGCATACTGGCATATACTCTAGGAGGACCTCTTATATTTTCACCTCCTATATATTCTATTTTAATTTCTATTTTTGGCAAGAGTATTGATTTAATTTTCCCTATGGTAATTGGGTTGTTATCAATTACTGCAGTCATATGCGGAAGTATTGATTTAAAAAGAATAAAAGCAGGTAGCTATAGCAATAAAGGCAGTGGATTTGATATAGCAGGAATAGTCCTGGGAGGAATTTTTATTTTGTTTGGTTTTACCGGTTTTATCCTATTCTTTATTAGGTTTTGGCTATGATAATTCTGCACCTACCTGGTCCCCTTATAGTAAAAAGATTGCTTTTGTCTCTGACCGTGATTATAATAATGAAATTTATGTAATGAATGCAGATATTTCGGGTCAGAAAAGATTGACGGAAACAGAATAATTTTTCTAATATTCAAGAATATTTAAGTTATTAATATTAAAAATCTTAAAGAGTAAGTAAGATTAAGAAGATAAATAATAGTTAAATACTCAATTCTGGTATGAAAATACCCTCACTTAAGTTTAATTTATGTTACTACGACAACTTACAATAGCAAAGTCTTCTTTTATTAATTTAATTTGGGGAATTAATTCGATAATGTTTTGATAATAAATAGTTCTAAATGTGTTCAATATCCCCAGCCTAAAAAGAACTTACAAATTAAGAAATTCCATCAAATTGTAGATGAGGAAGTACGGCCATACAAGGGCTTTTAAGAAACCAAGCACTCCCGTCCCGAAAGAGGTTGCCTGTTGAATGTAATAAACTGCTGCACCAATAAAAGCCACAAAATAGCCAAAACCTACCATTCCAGAGCCACCATGTTTTTTCATTCCACTTCTATCTCGACAATCCTTAGTAGATGAATTATTGTCATCAGTCATTTTATTCTCCTTTATCCT
Source organism: Actinomycetota bacterium (assembly GCA_016783995.1). The sequence continues at coordinate 3,786 of JADHVN010000106.1, read as the reverse complement.
TTTGTTATAATTTAAAATTTTATCATTGAGGACCCCAAAAGTAAATTTATATAATTTCATATATAGTGCAATATAAAGGAAACCAGGTAAGTTTGAATAGCTTGATGGAGTTTTTATATAATTTGATTTTTCTACTAATAATCTAATTCTGGTATAAAAATATCCTCATTTAGAATTAAAATCTTGGTTTTAACATCGTCCACAGTGGCCAGCCACTTCAGACAACCTTGACCAAAATAAAACATCTATGTCTTAAGTATTAAAATCAATATCTAAATATTTATTAAAATTTAAAACTTGATATTAAGATATTCTCTTACTTTCGCTCTAAATTTTATATTATGAGGAACCATCGGATAAGGGATTGTATCTGTATTCAAGACGTTGTATTTTTTATTATCTACAAGTTTTTTAAAGGGATTATCATGAAACATCAATCCGTTGAATACAGAAACCTTTACCAATAATATTTTAATTTCATTCATATCAGAATCTGACTCATTCACCCAATATTCAATTGTATTAACAAGTTCTCCCGCTTCACAAAAGATTACCCCTTCTCTTTCTCTAGGATCTACTTCCCCATTTCTGTTTAGCTTTAATATATACTTATTTTCTTCAATTATTTTATTTATAGGGTAATTTACTGCATCAATTAAAAAATAACCTTTAGTGCTAAATTCATTAAGAAATTCTTTATGATCTGTTATAGTTTTATTGAATACAGCAGTACATACTTCTCTTCTTAAAGCATTACTTCCCTTGGTTCCAAACCTATAAAAGTAAGACCACTCTGGATTTTCTTTCTTAGTGATTGGATACATCGGAGGAGGAAATGGTGGGGACTCAAAGATAAACAATACTTTTATTTTATCAGGCAAGAATATTTTAGCAGCAGCAGAATAAGGATTTATATTTATGTTTCCAAATATTTCTTTATAATCTTTACAAGGGTTCATTTATGCTCCAGCAACCTCCTCACATATTGTTGAATTATAATCACCGTTGTAATCCGTGACAAATCCGTGACATTAAATGGGTATTTTATTATTAAAACCGATGCAAAGCATATGAATTCTATATGCAGATGAATTCAAACAATGGTGGAGGCGGCGGGATTCGAACCCGCGTCCGAAAATATTGCCACTTAGACTTCTACAAGCTTAGTTCATAATTAAGATTCGCTTTTTAAAACCCCATGAACAGGATTTTAAAAAGCTAGTCTGCTAAAAATTCCCAAACAGCAGCTTTAGACAAACTGCTATAAGGTATCCTGCTAATCGTCGCCTATCAAAAAGCACAGGAAACTTTTTGTAGACGTAGCAGCTATATTATTAGGCTGCTAAGGCTAATTTATTATTATTAGCATTTATGTTTAGCCCAGTATTTTTACGAGTTCTGGCACTCGGCCTGCAATCCAAGCTCAACCTATCTCCGTCGAGTCCAATCGCCCCCGATTGGTTTCTTCTCACCAAGTTTCCATATTCTATAGAAACAGTATATTACTATAACACTATGTTATTATACTATTTTTTAAATTTTTTTAAAGCTCTTCTTATTTCCATTTCTGATTCCTTTTTTTCAATATCTTTTCGCTTATCTCTTAAAGCTTTTCCCTTAGCTAATGCCATTTCAATCTTCACTATATTCTTTAGCATATAAATACTCAGCGGAACTAAAGTTAGGCTCTTATCAATTAATTTCCCCGAGATTCTATTAATTTCCCTTTTATGCATGAGCAATTTTCTAGCTCTCCGAGGATTTAAATCCTCAATTCTACTCTTACTGTAAGGAGAGATATGCATGTTATGTAAAAACAGTTCACCATTCTTTATTCTGCCATAACTATCCCTTAAATTTACATTATGCTCACGTATAGATTTTACTTCACATCCCATTAAAACTATTCCAGCTTCGTATCTATCAAATATAAAAAAATTCTTATAAGCTTTCTTATTTTGAGCAATTAATACTTTATTTTTTCCATTTGCTTTCATTTACTTTATCTTAATCAAATTAAAAGTAAGACTAATTTGTAACACTTTTTTTTATAAAGGATTGCATTTCTTCAACAGCCTTATTAAGCTGTAAATCCTCTTCATCGTCAGGGCTTAAACTGACTAAAATATCAGGGCGTATCCCTTCACCTTCTATAGAGATTCCTGATGGCAGGTAATATTTTGCGGTTGTAAATTTTATTCCTGAACCATCAGATAATTCATAAAGCACCTGAACTGTCCCTTTCCCAAAACTTTTTTCTCCAACTATAATTGCCCTGTTATTTTCCTGCAGTGATCCTGCTACAAGTTCTGAAGCACTGGCAGAAAATTCATTAGTCAGAACTATCAGGGGAATTTCAGTATATATTCCGCTTTTAGCTTTAAATTCCTCAAAACTTTCCTTATCATCCTTCCTGCCATTTACTGTTATAATAGTACCATCATCCAAAAACAAATCGCACACTTCTACTGCATCACTTAGAACTCCGCCTAAATTATTTCTTAAATCAAAAATAATTCCTTCAGCACCATCGTCAATTAGCTTCTCAATCTCTTCTTTAAGTTTTTGAGCACCATTTTCCTGAAATCCAAAATACTGTATATATCCTATATTATCCTCTAATATTTCTGAAAATAAATTAGGTATATAAATTGTTTCCCTTATTAAATCAACACCAAATGTTTTGTCTTCACTTTCTCTATAAATTGTAAGATTTACACTTGTTCCTTCTTCTCCCTTAATTAAAGCCACAACCTTATCTAAAGACATATCCTCTATATTTACTCCATCTACCTTAGTTATTATATCCCCTTCCTTTATACCTGCTCTATAGGCTGGGGTACTTTTAATAGGCATTACGACTACCTTGCGGCCCTCATCATCCTCTGAAATTAGAATCCCAATGCCGCTAATAGCCCCGCTGTAGGATTCCATAATTTGATTATACTCCTCCATTGAATAATACTCAGCATGCCTATCATCAAGACTTGTAAGTATCCCTTCTATAGCAACTCTAATAAGTTCAGGCATGCTTTTTTTACTTAATGCATTTCTATAAACTAAATCCAATGCTTCATTAATACTTTCAATGCTAATGCTGTTACTGGTACTATTACTATTTAAATTATTGCTGTCCGTTTCAGTCACATTGCTTGTACCCGTTTTAAATATATACTTTTTTATAAAATTAAAGTTAATGCCCAGCCAGAATCCAGCGGAAAAAAGAAATACCACTATAATTACTATTGTAACTATCTTAAAAGCAATTCTTGATCTCATAATTTAATCACCTATAATTACCTAAATATAAAGTATCTATTATTATTGGATATATGCAACCGGGTTTTGAGCGTTACCATTTATTCTAACTTCAAAGTGCAGGTGAGGACCTGTCGTCCATCCAGTAGAACCAACAAATCCTATAACCTGGCCTCTCTCAACAAATTGTCCCACACTTACATTAAAACCAGAAAGATGTGCATACCATGTAGCGAAACCCCCGCCATGATAAAGCATAATTGAATAACCATATCCGCCGGCATACTCTGCTTGAATTACCTGTCCGCCATCAGCAGCTTTTACCAAAGCCCCATAAGGAGCCACTATATCAATACCGCTATGAAATCTATTTGTACCAAAGATGGGATGAATTCTCCATCCAAACCCTGATTTTATATACCCTGGTGCAGGCCATAAAAGCTTTCCACCAGGGGCGCTTCCATACTTATAACTTTCAAGGATTCTCTTAATCTCAGATTCTTTGACCTCCAGCTGCTTCTCCATCTG
>JADHVN010000105.1 GCA_016783995.1 Actinomycetota bacterium | reverse complement strand
GGAATATTGTTAATGCAATCTCAAAGAGAATTAGGGAAGAGTATAAGATACCCTGGCTGAATCTTGCCTTCGATGGGCTGGAGCAGGGAACAACCGAGACCCGTCTGGAAGCCTTTATGTATCAGGCAAAGCAATATATGAAGAACAAGAAATAGCAAAACCAAAGATTCCTGTTTTATACTTATAGGATGTGAAAGCGAGTTCTTATAAATTTAAATATATTCATAAAGATACTCCTTTCAATTAGAATAATTAAATCTATAGCTAATTATACATAAATTAAATAATCATTAAAACTGCTTAAATCCAATATCTTTTACTTTTTCAAAAAAAACTAATAAAATAAAGCAATGAAAAATTTATTAATACTAAACCCTTCATCTTTTAAAGGTAAAGCGCTTGAAGCTAAAGAAAAGGTAAAATCAGCATTCAATAAATATAATCTGGATTACGAAATACATATAAGCAAAAGCGCTGATGACATAATTGAAGCCATACGCCTGAATTTAAACTCAGAGATCACAAACTTCATATCTGTTGGCGGCGATGGGACTTTACACTACATGGCTAATGCTCTTGCTGAAACCAGAAAGAATCTGGGATGCATCCCTTTTGGTTCCGGAAATGATATTGCTGCAAGCCTGAACATACTGCCTGATTTAGACAGCTGCTGCAAGGCTATAAAAAAGGGTGCAGTAAAAAGAATTGACCTAGGATTGATAAACAGCAAATATTATTATCTGGGGGTTGCGGGAGCAGGTTTTGATTCCATAGTAACAGATCTTGCAAATAATACAAAATTCCCTATTAAAGGATCTGCTAAATATACTTATGCAGTTTATAGAACTTTGATAACTTACAGGTCAAAAAAATTTTTTATAAAATTTGATGGCAATGAAAGAGAATTAGATGCAATGTTTATGGTAGTAGGAAATTTGCCTAGATATGGAGGTGGCATGCAAATTGCACCCAATGCTGATCCTGAAGATGGAATACTTGATGTATGTATAATAAAAAGAATGAGTAAAATTCATTTGATAAAAGCATTTCCAAGCGTTTTCAAAGGTGAGCATTTAAGCGACCCATATGTTGAATATTTCAGAGTTAATGATTTCCAAATAGATAGCGAATACAATTTTAGTGTATTTGCTGATGGGGAATATATTTGCAAGCTGCCGGCAAAATTCAAAGTAGTTCCAAAAGCCTTAAACTTTATTGTTCAGCAGTAAATAAGAAGATATTACAAAGCTCTTGTTAATTTCTTATAATTATTTTTGGTTCAAAAACTACTTTTATATTTTCTTTCTTTTTTGTTTTTATTTCATTAAAAAGTGCTTTTGCGGCTAATTTCCCCAACTCATCAATTGGTTGTAAGAATAGACCAAATTAAAATTTTGATATAATATTAACTAATAAATTAGGGACTGGTACAATGAGGTTGAAAAAGCAGTACAATCAGGGTGAAAAATGACAAAAGCATGAAAAAGGAGACTATTGAATTAATAACTCTTGTTTATCGCGCAAATAGCCGCCCTGATAAACAGTCAACTCTTCAAACAGCACGGGAGCATATTGGAGTAATTCGTTTATTTGTAACTTTGCAATCCTATATAAGTCTGAATATTATGTTAAAGTATTACATTATTTAAAGGTAAGAGAAATAATTATTGACGTACCTTAATTTATATGATATATATTTTACAGAAAGGGGGAACAAGATATGGTTAACACAGTTGTAACTACAAAGGGACAAATTGTAATACCTTCAAAAATTCGCCGAAAATATAATATAAAAAGAGGAACAAAGCTATACATTGAAGAGAGAGACGATGAGTTGGTTCTTAAACCTGTTACACAAGAATATTTTGAAAAAATAGCCGGTGTTTTACAGACCAAGGGAAAATTATCAAGAGCACTCCTTGAAGAGCGCTCAAAAGATAAAGAAAGAGAGACTTAAGCTATGACAAGAATCCTTGATGCATATGGCCTCTTGGTTTTTCTAGAGAAAGAGGCTGGCTTTGAAAAGGTTGGATCATTTTTTATTAATGCAGTAGAGAAAAATAATAATTTACTAATGACATCGGTAAATTATGGAGAGGTCTACTATATTATTTTACGGGAGTGTGGACAAGAAAAATTAAATGAAATTGAAAAAATAATCACAACCCTGCCCATTGATATTATTAATGTTGATATACAGCTTGCTAGAGAAGCAGCTCGCTTTAAAGCTACTAAAAAAATATCCTATGCTGATTGTTTTACCGCTGCCTTAGCAAAACTTAATAAAGGAGAAATTATAACTGGTGATAAAGAATTTAAAACCTTAGAAGATAAGGTAAAAATTTTGTGGCTAATTTAGATTTATTATTGAAATTGGTAAAAACTGAAGACTGGATTAAAAATGGTGCCGACGGGATTATAAATGTATTTCCCTTTACCTGTATTCCCGGGAATATTGTTAATGCAATCTCAAAGAGAATTAGAGAAGAGTACAAGATACCCTGGCTGAATCTTGCCTTCTTCTTTTCTGCACTGTTTTGGTACAGATAAAAGAGACGCATCACCCAATCCATCGGGAGGTTTAACAGCAGAACAGGTGCCTATGTTTGTTTTTACGTGAAAATAAATATTGCAGATGAACTTAAATTATCTCACCATAAAAAGTAATTTTAAATATCCGGAAAGAGAGCAATGAAACAGATATTAAGTGATAATTGGTTTTTATTTTGCTCAAAAGATCTAAATGACTATGGAGAAATCATATCCAGACCAGGGTATGTACATGATAAATGGTATCCCACAAGTATTCCAAATACAGTCGTTGCAGCCCTGGTAGATAACAAAATCTATGATGACCCCTATTTTGGACTAAATTTGTTAAAAATTCCCGGTTACAAGAAAGACCGAAATATCAATTTTTCACTACAATACAAGCCAGAAGAGAGCCCCTTTAGAAAATCCTGGTGGTATAGGACTGAATTTGTTATAGATAGTTCCCTTCAGGGGCAACAAGTCTGGCTTAACTTTCGCGGAATTAATTATTCTGCAAATATCTGGCTCAATGGTAAAAGAATTGCCAGTACCGATTATGTGAACGGAACCTTCAGGCTGTATGATTTTGATATCACTCATTTTGTGCTGGTTGGTAAAAAAAATGCCATGGCTGTTGAAGTCTTTTCACCGGAACCTGATGATCTGGCAATAACCTTTATTGACTGGGCGCCAGGCATGCCGGATGATAACATGGGAATCTGGCAGCCTATAATTTTATATTCTTCCGGACCGGTTGCTTTAAAAAATACATTTGTCCACACCCGGCTTAATACCCATACACTGGATGAAGCAGAACTAGTGATTGAAACTGAGATAGTTAATACTCAAGATCACACAATAGAGACAGAAATTGAATGCACTACAGAAAATATAACGTTTAATAAACACATTACAGTCGACCCCCTGTCTACAAACAAACTCATTTTCACTCACCATGAATTCCCCCAATTAAAAATAAGAAATCCCCGCTTATGGTGGCCATATCAATTAGGGAAGCCGGAAATGTACGAACTCAGAATGATTTTAAAGACCAAAGATAATGTTTCAGACAGCACAAACATTACTTTTGGAATTCGCGAAATTAAGACAGTCACTAACGAACATGAAGCACTATTATTTCTCATTAATGGTAAAGAATTACTAATCCGGGGAACTGCATGGTCTCCCGATTTAATGTTACGTCAATCAAAGAGACAGGATGAAATTGATATTGATTTTCTCATTAATTTAAATATGAATGCAGTACGCCTGGAAGGGAAACTGGCTACTGACTATTTCTGGGATCTATGCGATCAAAAAGGTATACTGGTGCTTGCCGGTTGGCCTTGCTGTAATCATTTTGAAAAATGGGATATCTGGAAATATGGTGATATTAATGTCGCTAGAGAATCCGAGAGATCTCAGATTTTACGTTTACGGAATCACCCCTCATTTGCTGCATGGTTTTATGGGAGTGATTTTCCGCCTCCGGAAAATGTGGAACGAGTCTATCTGGAAGTTTTACAGGAGACCTATAATAATTTGCCAAGAATTTCAAGTGCATCACATAAACCATCAAAACTTGCAGGTATTACCGGAGTCAAGATGACCGGCCCTTATTCGTATGTGCCTCCGATATACTGGTATGATCAGGAAAGACAGGGGTATGCGGAGCGCTTTAACACTGAAACGTGTCCGGATGTCTGTATTCCCATAATGGAAAGTATAGAAAAGATGCTCCCCGGGGATCAATTGTATGTTGGAAGCGAGGCATGGAATCATCATGCCGGAGTCGGAGACGAGTTTAATAATACTAAAAAAATTGATGAAGCAATTTCAAAACGCTACGGTCAACCAAAAGATCTGTTCGACTATTTGAAAACAGCCCAGGTTCTGGGATATGAAAGCTGGAGAGCAATGTATGAAGCGCATAACCGAAATTTTCCGAAAGCAACAGGTATTATCGGCTGGATGCATAATAGTCCCTGGCCAAGTCTTATCTGGCAATTATATGATTATTTTCTAAATCCAAACGGCGCATTTTTCGGTACAAAAAAGGCCTGTGAACCTTTACATATTCAATATTCATATGACGATCATTCAATCTGGATTATTAATAATGAGCTAAAAAGTTATCCAGACTCAAAAGTTTTCATTAAAATCTATAACTTTGATTTGACAGAAAAACTATCTACAGATTTAACAGTCAACATCGAAAAGGAGAAAAGGGAGAAAATTTTTACTTTACCCACGATTAACGATCTCTCAGCAGTCTATTTTTTAAAACTCAGTATCGAAAAGAATAAGATTCTAGAGAGCACACAATTATACTGGTTGACAACAAATAGGGATATTTTTACAGGTGAATATTTCTGGTATTATTCTCCTCTTAAAACTTATGCAGATATGAGTTTGATAAGAAAAATGCCCCGGGCACATATAGATGCTGTTTTAAATGTGGAAAAGATAAATAATACTTATTATGTAACTGTAACAATCACAAATTCAGATGAATATCTGGTTTTTTTTATCTGGATCAAATTATATAACAAAAATACAAACAAGATTATTG
>JADHVN010000104.1 GCA_016783995.1 Actinomycetota bacterium | reverse complement strand
GCCCTCAATCATTTTTATCTCATGCTTTATTTTCGGGGTGAATATCTTTACCACCTGTGTATATGAACCGGAAAGCCCCACCTCATCTTCATCTGCTTCAAGCTGTTTTGCATCCCATACAGGTATTTCCACACTTTTTGCCTTCATCTTTCCCCGGAGTGAAGGAACCCTGGGAGTATTTATATCCTTTACCACTGATATTGCAGCAGGCAGATTTATTTCAAAAGTCTCGTACCTGTCTTCCATAAGCCTCTTGACCTTCATCTTATTTCTGTTAATTTCAAGTATGCTGCTGGCATATCCTATAAATGGAATGTTTAATCTCTGCGCAAGTTCAGGTCCCACCTGGCCTGTGTCTCCATCTAAAGTCTGCTTGCCAAGTATAATCAACCTGCAGTCCCCGATTTTATTTATGGCTTTTGCAAGAGTGGTGGAAGTAGCCCAGGTATCGGCTCCGGCAAATGCCCTGTCCGAAAGAAGAATTGACCTGTCGACTCCCACTGATATGGCTTCCTTCAGTATCTCTTTAGACTGCGGCGGTCCCATAGTCAGGGCAATTACCTCTACCTCCTCACTGCTGGACCTTTCCCTTATCCTTACTCCTTCTTCAATGGCATAAGCGTCAAAGGGATTTATTATATTCTCTATTCCTTCCCTTACCAGGGTATTGGTTTCAGGATCAATCTTAATTTCCGTTGTACCCGGTACCTGTTTTATGCATACTGCAATTTTAATTTGAATCACCTGCCTGTTTGTTAATATAAAGAATTTATTAATTTGGAATTATTTTTTCTCGCAGCTCTTAGAGCACTCCCCTTTTTATCATATCAAGGGCAACTACATTTCTCAGTATCTGGTTGGTTCCTTCATAGATCTGGGTTATCTTTGCATCCCTCATCATCTTCTCTACAGGATATTCCTTCATAAAACCATAACCACCGAATATCTGAATAGCATCGGTAGTAACTTTCATAGCCATATCAGATGCAAATATCTTTGACATTGAAGAAAGGCGGGTGATATTCTTTTCTCCACTGTCAATTACTTTTGCCGCATGATAAACAAGCGCTCTGGCAGCTTCAATATTTGTAGCCATATCAGCAAGCATATGCTGAATTGCCTGAAAGGAAGATATGGCTGCGCCAAACTGTTTTCTTACTTTGGAATAATTTAAGGCTTCCTCCAGGGCACCCTGAGCAATTCCCACAGCCTGAGCTCCAATTACCGGCCTGGACTGGTCAAAAGTCCTCATGGCAATTATAAAGCCCATTCCCTCACTGCCCAGTATGTTCTCTTTTGACACCCTGCAGTCGGTAAATATAAGCTCCCTGGTAACCGAGGACCGCATACCAAGTTTATTCTCTTTCTTTCCGAATTCAAATCCAGGTGTTCCTTTTTCCACAACAATGGCGCTTGCTCCCCTTATTCCCTTTTGGGGATTGGTCATAACAAATACAGTATAAATATCTGCTTCACCGCCATTGGATATCCACTGCTTTGTTCCATTTAAAATATAATAGTCCCCATCTCTTTTTGCAGTAGTTTTGATATTGCCGGCATCACTTCCAGCTTCCGCCTCCGTCAACCCAAAAGCAGCAAGCTTTTTACCGCTTGCCAGCTGGGGTAGATATTTCTTTTTCTGCTCCTCGTTTCCAGCTATTAACATTGGTATAAGACCCAGCCCGGATGCCGCAAAAGATGTGGCAATGCCTAAATCACCTCTGCTCAACTCCTCAGTGGCCAGGCAGATTTCGAAAATACCAGTACCCATACCATCATATTCTTCCGGAACAAATAACCTGAAAAGATCACTTCTTGCAATCTCATTTATTATTTCCCAGGAAAATATCTCCTTCTCATCCAGCTCAGCTCTTACAGGAATAATTCTTTCTTCTACTATCTGACGGCAGATGTCTACTATCATCCTTTGTTCTTCTGTTAAAAGATATCTCATAAATCCCCCGATTATAATTAATTATAAAACCATTTTATAAAAAGACGCGGGTATAATCCAATAGTTTCACTATTTTGGGCTCTGGCTAGCCCGAAGGTAAATTTTTGCGGTGAAACTTTATACATACCGGAGCGTCTTACCTAAAAGACTTTAAAGCTTAAATATATGACTTTTTTAAGGACAGATACTTTTTTATAATCCAGGTCTAAATGAGAAGTTTTATGAATAATACAACTAATATAGAAAATAAAGGTGTAGGAGTTAAATCCTATGACAATAAAATTACCACCAGTCTGGTATTCTCCTTAATCTTTGCAGTCCTTATGGCAATCTCGGCAAATTCATTTGTATATCTTCCTTTTACACCGGTTCCAATTACCATGCAGGTTTTAACTGTGCTGCTGTCCGGGATATTCCTTGGCAGCAGGTGGGCTCTTGCCAGCCAGACTATATATGTTTTTATGGGTCTTATAGGACTTCCGGTTTTCAGCGGGTTTAAAAACGGAGCTATTGCCCTGGCCGGACCCACAGTCGGGTATATTGCCGGATTTATGGTTGCTGCATTTGTCACCGGATATTTATATGAAAATTCAGGCAAAAGGATTAATAATAATCCTTTAAGAAACTTATTTGACGGTTTCATTTCCTGTCTTGCCGGAATGGTAGTGATTCATCTTTTTGGATTCATTTATCTATTTGGCTACCTCTTTAGCCTGACAGGCACTCAATCAATTTCAGATACACTGTCCAGGACCTGGAAATTAGGTACACAGCCTTTTATAGCAATAGATTTCCTAAAAATTCTTGTTGCACTGTCTATTCTAAATTTAAACAAGATTAAAAAATGAGAAATATAAAAATAAACGACATCACCATAAGGGATATATTCCAGAATATGGACCTGGGGTATATAGATACCCGAACACTCGATATCATTCTAGAACATTTTAACAGTATAAAATATGACAGCCTTGAGATACTGGGCGGTTCAAGCTTTGAAAAAATACTTGAAAGCAATCTCAGTATGGCACCGCTTGAGGTTGCTTCTTATATTAAAAAAAAGATTCCATCCATTCCACTACAGGTACTTATAGGAGCAAGAAATCTCGGGGGACTGGAAGTTTATTCAAACAGTATTATTAAAAGATTTATAAAGCAGTGCGCAGGAAACGGGATTGATATATTCAGGGTATACGACTCATTAAATGATCTGGAAAATTTAAAATACACCATATCTACAGTCATAGAAAATGGCGCAGGGTGTCAGGGGACTATAATATACGATAATCTGCAGGATACCGGATTCTATATAAGAACTGCAAAAAAGCTAAGAAGCTATGGCTGCGCAAGCATATGTATAAAAGATGCAGAATCGACAATACTTCCAAAAAAAGCAGCAGAGCTTTTTGCAAGCTTGAGCAGCGAAATTGAAATTCCCAAATTTTTTTGTGCTTCAAACTTAAGGGGGCTTCAAATATTAAATTATTTTGAAGCATGCGCTAATGGTTGTGATGGAGTAGACTTGAGCCTTCTGCCCTCTTCATATAATGACTGCGGCCCAACAGTCTTTTCATACATTCTAAGTTTAAAGGATACAGACATCTCACATAATCTGGACTGCGTAAAAGTCGTCCAGTTAAGTGAAAATATAAAAAAATATATCTATCCGTATATAAAACAGGATTTATTTTCCACAAAGTTTATTCTTAATAATACCAATAAAAACCTTCTCCCAAAATGGCTAATTTCAAGTATCGGTAATCAGCTGCAGGAAATTGGTGAAACTAAAGCAATAGATTCTGTACTGGAAGAAGTTTTCAAGATAAAAAGCGAAATAGGCAACCCTTCGCTTTCCACTCCCATAGGCCAGATTATAGGGAGTCAGGCCATACTGAATACTGTTATTTCTGACTTTAGATGGGAGATTCTATGCGATGAAATAAAAAAACTTATATTGGGGTATTTTGGAAAGCTTCCCAGAAAGATAGATAAAAAAATTCTTGAAAAATTAGAAGATACAGCAGGCGAAGAAAAGGGCAAGGTCAGTCTGGAAGTTGAAGATATCTACGAGCAGTGCAAAAGTGAGCTGGAAAATCTTTCAGATAAAGATGAGGACATTTTAAGTTACTGCTTCTTTCCGGAAAAAACTAAAAAATTTCTTGAGAAAAAAAAGTACAGCCAGGAAAAAACTCCGGCAGGAAAAGATCTTGATTTTACCAAAGCAGGACTTACCTTCAATGGCAGTAGGATTGATTCAATTGCTAAATTAGAGAATCTTGATATCAAAAAATTAAGGGAAATAACCAGCCTGGTTGAAAGTAGCAATATAGAAGAAATAAAGCTTGAAGTAGAGGGCGTGAAAATATCCATAAATAACCCGAAATTCAGACTGCCAGAGCAGGGCACGAGAAAGGAAGAGGAACCAGAACCTGCAGTAAAGAAATCTGACGATTTAGCGGAAATCAAATCTCCTATTGTAGGTACATTTTATACCGCATCCAGTCCAGACGACCCACCATTTGTAAATGTTGGTGACAGGGTTAAAAAAGGTGATACGCTGTGCATAATAGAAGCTATGAAGCTTATGAATAAGATCAACTCGGAGTATGACGGTCAGATAAAAGATATTCTGGTTTCCAATGAAGATGCTGTAGAATTTGACCAGACGTTAATGGTTATAAAGAGAGATAAAAAGTAATTTTATGTTCAAAAGGATATTTATAGCAAACAGAGGAGAAATTGCAGTAAGAATAATCAGAGCCTGCAGGGAACTCGGTATCGAAAGCGTTTCAGCATATTCAACCGCAGATAAGAACTCAATCCATACAAAACTTTCGGATAAAAGTATCTGTATTGGTTCTTCCCCTCCAGCCAAAAGCTATCTTAATATAGACAATATAATTACTGCGGCACAGGTCACAGGCTGTGATGCGATTCATCCGGGATATGGATTTCTGGCGGAAAATTCCAGATTTGTAGATATCTGCAGCCAGAATAATTTAATCTTCATAGGACCTCCAGCTGAAGTAATTTCACTCGCAGGAAACAAATCCAAAGCCATAGAGGTTATGAAGAGAAATAAAATACCGGTTATACCGGGATCATCCGGCAATGTAAATAGAATAAAAACAGCATTGAAGTTAAGCAGACAT
>JADHVN010000103.1 GCA_016783995.1 Actinomycetota bacterium | reverse complement strand
CTTTCTTCTCTTTGAGGTGCTTTCTCTTACAATAAGTTTTGTCTTAAAAATACATGTCTGTTTGGGTAACTTTTTATCTTTAATTCTATTCAGCAGTAGTTCCATTGCAGTTTTACCTATTCTGTATCTTTCTAACTCTATAGTAGTCAATGCAGGTGAGACTATTTCAGTCAACGCTATATTGTCTAATCCAATAATAGATATATCGTCAGGAACCTTAATACCGCCTGCCTTAAAAGCCTTCATTGCCCCGATAGCTGTCAGATCATTTGAACAAACAATTGCTGTCGGAAGCACTTTTCCCTTTAATATTTTTTGAGCAGCCTTTAAGCCACCTTCTATCTTGTGATCTCCCTCTAATATCTTGTAGTCTAAATTATTATCATCCTTGTCTTTTTCTACTGCATCGATATAATTCCTTATCCTTATTCTTGCTGTTTTAAGTGTTTTGGGACCACTGATAAAATAAATCTTCCTATGTCCAAGAGAAACTAGGTGAGCGATAGCTTCTGCCATACCAATTCTATAATCAAAATACAGGCTGTCTGCATTTACATTTCTTTTAGCCCAATCAACCAATACAAAATTAAGGTCTGTATCCATAAGCTGGTTTATTATAGAACTGTCTACCTGGCTGGAAGCGACAATTATACCGTCTATCTTTCTTTTAATTAAGGCTCCTATAGATTTTAAACCTTTTTCAATATCATAATCTGTATTACATAAAAATACATTATAATCATTTTTTACTGCCAGTTCTTCTACACCCTGTACAAGTTCCGGGTAAAACGGATTTCTAATATCAGAGATAACCAGCCCAATAGTGTGTGTTTTCCCGGTGGCAAGACTTCTGGCAAGCAGGTTCTGCTGATATTTTAGCTTTTTCATTGCTTCAAGGACTCTTCTTTTTGTCTCAGGCATAACAAACCTGGTTTCATTAATCACATGTGAAACCGTTGTTGGAGATACTTTTGCTAGTTTTGCTATGTCATTATAATTAACCATTATGTGCTCCTACTAAAAAATTATATAAATATTAAGAAAGCACTTGCGCAGCACTTATTCTATCATAACTATGCTCAAAAGTAGATACCCACGCACTAAAGTGCGTGGAACTCTGCCCTGGCTGATTTTTCCAATACTATCCATATTAAACGTGGTGAAAAACAATATTTTATATCTCACCAAAATCTATACATTCTATTATAAAAGAATGAGATTAAATTAAAAACACTTATAGTTTATGCCACCAAATTTAGCAATACTGAAAAATATACAGAAAAATCTTCGCCACCTTCGGTTAGATGTAAAAAATCTCCCCCTGATTGCCTTTATCCTCCATAGAAAGAATTCAGTATATGGAAACGGCATCCAGTATCATTAAGATGAGGAGCTAGATTAAAAGGGAAAAGTTTTAATTTGAGATGTCTAAAAAGTTAGAATTATATTCATTTAATGGGGGTATGCACTTGACTCAAGTAGATGCAACATATAGTATGTGAATGCTCGTTAATCTCCATTTTAAACTACTATATATAGTAGGCACTATAGCATAAGTCAAGAAAAATAATTACAGACACTCAGACTAAGCACCCTTGACTCAAACAAGAAAAATAGTTACAGGCATGGTAAAATTCTTACATATCGACTCGTAGCGGGAAATCTTATTATATTATGCGCATGGTAATGTTACGAGTGCTATTCAATGTTTGGATTACATGCTTTTAATTATTTTAGTTTGATTTTTCCATAAGCCAGTTTGGGATATACCTTCTTAAAATTCCTTCTTCACTGCTTTCAGGAATTGAGTCCATTGTAAGCAAATATTTAGGATAATTGTCATTAATTTTATAAAATGGCCTTATTTCCCTGTTTCTCACTTTTTCATCAGCAAGCATATAACAAACCTGGATATATATTCTTTCATTTAACTTCTGTGCAATAAAATCCACTTCATAATCTTCAAATTTACCGATTTTAATATCATATCCACGGTATAAAAGTTCTATAAAAACAATGTTTTCAAGGTACGCATTTATATCTTTTTCTCTATAACCTAAAAGTGCGTGCCCTAATCCGATATCTGTTAAATAGTATTTTTCGTTTGTTTCAAGAAGCTTTTTTCCTTTTAAATCAAAACGTGACACCCTGTTTATAATGAATGCATTCTCGAGATATTTCAAGTAGTTATAAACAGTTTCATGTCCCAGTGATCGTCTCTCTTTTTTAAAATAATCAGCAATTTTTCTACTTGAAAAAGTATTGCCAATATTGTCAAAGATAAATTGTATTATTTTTTCAAGTAATGCTACATCCCTGATATTATTGCGTTTTATAACATCTTTCAGCATTACACTATCTTTAATGGCAGACAGATATTGGTAAATTACCGGTTCTTTAAACTCAAGATGATGAATTCCTGGCATGCCACCGAATTTTAAAAATTCATTAAAAAGACGGGAAAATTCCATTTCCTTTTTTCTAAACTGAGAAAATTCTGAAAATACAAGAGGATAAACATGGAGTTCGATATACCTTCCTGTAATAAGTGTTGCAAGTTCACCTGATAAAAGCTTTGAGTTGGAACCTGATATAAAAATATCTGCATCACTATCAGCAAAAAAAGAATTTACAGCCTTTTCCCAGTCTTTAATTTCCTGAACCTCATCAATAAAAAGATAGAGCTTTTGGCCTACTTTCTTTTTATGCTCACGGACAAATTTATACAGTTCAGAAAAGTTGGACAAATGAGAATAGTCCAATGATTCCATATTAATAAAAAGAATCAACTCATTTTTTACACCTGAGTCAATCAGGTAATTGACTAACAGTTGCATTATAGTGCTTTTTCCGGTTCGCCTCATACCGGAAATCACTTTTATTACCGGTTTATCTATGAAAGGAACTATACGGTCAATGTATTTCTGTCTTTTATACATGATAAAACCTCCAAATATTTATAATATGGACGATATACAAGACAATATACACCATTTTTTAGTTTTTGTCCAGTATAAGCTGACAGACCCTGTCGACAAAGACAGGATATGTTTTAAATAATAATAGCATACCAAAAACTTGCATTATATGTACTATATAACATTATAATACTTTATTTATTTTTTGGAGTTAAATTTTTCACCTTTACTTAGAAAAGTATTAGAAAACTGATTCTATTATTGCAATTCTTCTTGATTTTTTCTTTGAAGCTGGTGATAATATTAATCAGAAAAGATTTGAATAATTTTATATAGTGTTTACTGAATATTTAC
This sequence comes from Actinomycetota bacterium, assembly GCA_016783995.1. The sequence goes on along the minus strand of JADHVN010000103.1, from coordinate 1,894 downwards.
ATACTCTACAATTCCTACAAAGGAGATATAATTTTATTAGAGACATTTAAGTAAAGGAGGATTAATATAAAAGTCTTGGAGGCTAAACAAAAACTTGAAAAAATAATTAGTATACTCACAGAGAGCAAATTAAAGGAAGTAATTGACTTTGCCAGCTACTTAAGAGACAAAGAAGAAGCTGAGGAACTTTTAAGAATGCAGATGAGTTCAAAAGCTTATTTGGATTGGTTAAGTTCTAAAAATGACATTTACGATGAGGTCTTCAAAGATGAAATTAAAGTGATCTGCAGGTAGTAAATGAAAAAGTACATTATTTGTAACAATTATTCTACCAATTATCTTAAAGAGATTAGACATGTAAAATTTGTTCTAACTGCAAATACTTTTACAGAAGTTAACAATATCTTCTGCATAATTATTCTATCAATTATCCTTTCTTCTCTTTGAGGTGCTTTCTCTTACAATAAGTTTTGTCTTAAAAATACATGTCTGTTTAGGTAACTTTTTATCTTTAATTCTATTCAGCAGCAGCTCCATTGAAGTCTTGCCTATTCTATATCTTTCCAGCTCTATAGTAGTCAGCGCAGGTGAAACTATTTCAGTCAATGCTATATTATCCAATCCGATAATAGATATATCATCAGGTACTTTAATACCGCCTGCCTTAAAAGCCTTCATTGCCCCGATAGCTGTCAGATCATTTGAACAAACAATTGCTGTTGGAAGGATTTTTTCTTTTAATATTTTTTGAGCAGCCTTGATGCCGCCTTCCATCTTATGATCTCCCTCTAATATCTTATAATCTAAATTAATACCTTTGTGTTTTTCTACAGCATCTATAAAATTCCTTATCCTTATTTTTGCTGTTTTAAGCGTTTTTGGACCACTTATAAAATAAATCTTCCTATGCCCAAGAGAAACCAAATGAGAAATAGCTTCTACCATACCAACTCTGTAATCGAAATACAGGCTATCCACACCTACATTTCTTTTACCCCAATCTACCAGTACAAAATTTACGTCTGTATCCATAAGCTGGTTTATTATAGAACTGCCTACCTGACTGGAAGCAACTATTATTCCGTCTATCTTTCTTTTAACCAGGGCTCCTATAGATTTTAAACCTTTTTCAATATCATAATCTGTATTACATAAAAATACATTATAATCATTTTTTACCGCTAATTCTTCTACCCCCTGTACAAGTTCTGGGTAAAATGGATTTCTAATATCAGAAATAACCAGCCCAATAGTGCGTGTTTTTCCAGTGGCAAGACTTCTAGCAAGCAGGTTAGGTTGATATTTAAGTTTTTTCATTACCTCAAGGACTCTTCTTTTTGTTTCTGGCATGACAAATCTGGTTTCATTAATCACATGTGAAACTGTTGTTGGAGATACTTTCGCTAGTTTTGCTATGTCACTATAATTAACCATTATGTGCTCCTGAACAAAAAATCTTTAAATATTAAGTAAGCGCTTGCGCAAAATAATTTTACCATAACCATTCTTAAAAATAAATATATATTCTAATTACCAAACCATTAGATCTGAATTATGTATATGTGGAAAGCTTAATCTAATAATGATATTATTTTAACATGTTTTATGTAAATTTTTATTAAAATTAAGATATAATAATTTAAGAAGTTTTAAAGTACTTTAAATAATTAGGACATTTATTAAAAAATTAAAGGAAGTGATAATATGGAAAAAAATGAAGAGATGAAAGAGTATGTACTTAAAAAAGCTCATGAAAATGATATAAAATTTATAAGTTTATGGTTTACAGATGTTCAGGGCTTTTTAAAAAGTTTTGCCATCACAGTAGAAGAACTTGAAAATGCACTATCAGAAGGTATGGGATTTGACGGGTCTTCCATTGAAGGCTTCTCAA
>JADHVN010000102.1 GCA_016783995.1 Actinomycetota bacterium | reverse complement strand
CTGCTTTATTATGTCATCTATAGTTTTATTTGGTTCTTTGATGTTAATGTAACAGTATTTTCCTCCATAAACTACTATAATATTTTCGGAATATTTTTTAGCGAGGTTTATTTTATCTATAAGCTGGCTTTCAAGTTCTTTGGGAACTTCGTGCCTGCCTGGTTTTGTGTAAAAAATTTTATCAGCATCTAAAAAGTTGCTCTTTTTTAGGTAATTTAGTTCAGGTGCTAATGTTCCACAGGAAACAATGACATAATTTTTAAAAGATTGCTTTTTCATTTTAATGATTTCTTAAAATTCCAGACGTAACCTTTTTGGAGGTTGTTATCATGAATTAGAAAACTGGAAAGTTCCTTTTCTAATTTAAAATTAGCATTTATTATTATTTGTTTAAGTTTCTCTGCATCAATATGTTCCGGATAAATTGAAATTAAGCCCTTGTCTTTTAAAATCCTATAAACTTCACCCAGAAGTATTGATAATTTCATATCCCCAACAGAAAAATACCAGAATATATCATAAAGAAGTACTATATCTATAGATTTATCTAGTAGTGGTATATTTTTTTTAAATTCTTTTTCTATTATTTTAATGTTTTTTAGATTTTCCAAATTAGATTTCTCTTTTAATTTATTAATTTTGTCTTTATTCATATCCATAGCGTATACAAGACCATTTTTATCAGCTATCCTGGCAGCTGGCAAAGTATAGTTCCCTTCTCCACAACAGCAATCAAAAATTATATTTCCTTTTTTAATTCCTACTTCTTTTAGGAATTTTACGCCATGTTCTTTTGTCCATTTATCTACTTTAATCATTTTTTATGTAGTATTATTTTATTAATTTTATAGCATGTTAATTCTTAAGGTATCCGGTAATCATCTGGGCAATCTTCAATTATTTTTATTAATAAAATTTTTTATTTTAAAATAGTCTTCCATATTTTAGATTTGTCTAAATATTTTAAATATACCTAATTTTAATTATTTATATTTTTTCCGTCAAGTTTTGGGCATAAAACCAAAATAATATTTTAATTAAAATAATAATTTATGTTAAAATTGTTATTCAAGAGTTGCCGAGAAAACTCCGTCTGCTTGCAGCGGGGATGAATCGGTAAAAAATACGCTGGGGCACAGCGGAATTGACGCCTGTGGAGTTGAGGGGTTGCCTTCGACATTGAAGCAGGAAAAAGAATGCTTAGTAAACTAAGCAGAAGCCGCAGGGCTTGCTCTGTGGAGTGTCACGATAAAAAAGAGGCTGCTTTAGTAGTAAAAAAATGAAAGCGAAAATAACTTACAAACAGATAGGAATAATTCATTCACCGTTCGCCGAACCAAAGGGAACTCCCATCCAACCTTCTGCTGCTAAAGGTATAGAAGGAGTAGTAGAAGTATTTCCAGAGTATCAAAAAGGCTTAAAAGATATTGAAAGATTTTCCCATATTATCCTAATATATCACTTTCATCTATCAAAACCATATTCATTAGAAGTGATACCATTTATGGATAATAAACCCCACGGGTTATTTTCCACCAGAGCGCCTTCCCGGCCTAATCCTATAGGTTTGTCGGTGGTCAGACTTAAAAAGGTAGAGGAAAATAAGCTGCATGTAAAAGATATTGATATTATAAATGGTACTCCATTGCTGGATATAAAACCTTTTATAGGGGAATTTGATCAGGTAGAAAGTATTAAAAAGGGATGGCTTGAAAAAAATATTGGAAAGTTAAGCCTATCACGCGATGATGAAAGATTTGTCAAATAATTATTAAAAAAACAGACTCAAAAGGGTTCTATTAATTTCTATAAACTTAGTAAGTTCAATATAAATTTCTAAAATTTATAAGAGGTATAAGGTAATGAAAAAATTAATAGATTTTAAAGATATAGACAGAGCAAGAAAGTTATTGGGTTTGGGTGAGACAACAAGTATGCAGGAAATCAAGGAAAAATATAGAAAGCTATCATTAAAATATCATCCAGATAAGCATAATAATAGTCCACAAAAAAAAATGTATGAAGAGAAAATAAAAGACATAAATAATTCATATGAAATTCTTATAAGTTATTGTATAAAATATCCTATTTCTTTTGATATTGGAAAAGTTAAAGAAGTTGAAGAAGGAGAATATGAAAGGCAGCATCTTAGAAGATTTTATGATGGCTGGTGGGGTGATAAAGATTAATGCCCAAAATAAGGCCTTTTGAAAAATATACGGATCAATATGAAAATTGGTTTGAAAAAAATAGATATGTATATCAATCTGAAATTAATGCTATAAGAGTAATTTTACCTGATTTTAAAAATGGTATAGAGATTGGTGTGGGAAGTGGAAGATTTGCTAAACCCCTGGGTATTAAATTTGGAGTTGAACCTTCATATGAAATGAGAAAAATTGCACAAAGTAGAGGAATAGAAGTAGTAGATAGTGTTGCTGAAAAGCTTCCTTTTAAAGATTGTATTTTTGATTTGGCTTTAATGGTAACCACTCTTTGCTTCTTAGATGATGAAAGAAAAGCTTTTATTGAGATATATAGAATATTAAAGCCAGGTGGTTATTTTATTAATGGTTTTGTGGATAAAAATAGCAGAGTTGGAAGGATATATCAAAAAAATAAGAAAAAAAGTGTTTTTTATAGAGAAGCAATTTTCTTTACTACAGAAGAAGTGGTCAAGCTATTAGAAAAGACCGGCTTTAAAGATTTTGAATTCAGACAAACAGTTTTTAGTACTCTTGATAAGATAAATCAGGTAGAAAAGATAAAAGAAGGGTATGGAGAAGGATCTTTTGTAGTTATAAAGGCACAAAAGTAAGAAATTGTCTGGTTTTTGTGCTTAATATAAATTTTTATCACATTTACTTGAGAATAATAATGTAACTATTTAAAGGATAATAATTATGAAGCTACATCTGGAATGTGTACCCTGTTATATAAGACAAGCTCTTGAAGCAGCAAAAATGGCCACAAATGATAGAAAATTACATGAACAAATTTTAAGGGAATCTTTAATTGTGGCCTCTGAATTTGATGCTGATGGTATTGGTTTTGTTCTCCAGGCAAAAATTAAAGAAGTTACGGATAAATTATTACCGACAACGGATCCTTACAGGAAGGTGAAAGAGAAATATAATAGAATAGTTCTTGGGTTGATGGATAATCTGAAAGAGATAATAAGAAATTCAAAAGATTCATTTGAAACCAGTCTTAGAATATCACTGGCTGGTAATGTTATTGATTTTGGTCCAGATGCAGTTTTAAATGAAAAAATTTTGAAAGAAGCAATAGAAAAGTCTTTATCACAGAACCTGGATAATAAAAAAGTTAAGTTATTACAAAAAAATATTAATGATGCAGAAAGAATTTTATTCATAGGTGATAATGCAGGGGAAATAGTACTGGATAAAATTTTTATAGAGAATCTACCCAGGGAGAAAATTACTTATGCAGTAAGAGGAGACCCTGCTCTAAATGATGCTACCATGGAAGATGCAAAGATGGTTGGCATGATAGATTCTGTTAAAGTAATAACTACCGGTCTAAATATGCCTGCTGCCATACTTCCTTTTTGTTCACATAATTTTTTGGATGAATATAAGAAGTCAGATCTGGTTATATCCAAAGGTCAGGGAAATTATGAGGCATTATGTGAAGAGGATAAAAATATTTTTTTCCTGTTAAAAATAAAGTGTCCGATAGTAGCTAGTACTTTTAAAAAGAGATATAAAGTAGGAGATATAGTTGTAGATATAGGTAGTTGTTGATTAATAATATGCATTCATGTCTATCCATCCCATACTGGTAATTTTTAAAACTACTGAAGCATTCAAGTCTAACAGAAAAGAACTAATCAAAAAGGTTTTTTGGTTTAATTAAAGTAAAAAAAGCTTGCTTTATTCTTTAAATCGTGTTACTTTTTTAAGCAATAGTAACACTATAGCGAGAGGAGCAATATGCACATACCTGATGGATTTATTGATCTTAAAACTGCAGTTTCTACCGCGGTAGTCTCTGCAGGCGGACTAGCTGCGGCAATCTATAAGGTAAAGAGTTATTTCAAAGCAAAAGTTATTGCACTGATGGGGATAATAAGCGCATTAATTTTTGCCCTGCAGATGATTAACTTTAGCATACCGGGAGGCACTTCCGGACATCTTCTGGGCGGAGCCCTTGCGGCAATAGTACTGGGACCTAATGCAGGTGCCATAGTTATAGCAGTGGTGCTGATTGTACAGGCATTCGTCTTTATGGACGGGGGAGTTGTAGCATTAGGGGCGAATGTTTTTAATATGGCTATTGTTGGAGTTTACGGTTCCTATTTAATTTACTGGCTGATCTCTAAAATATCAAAATCAAAAATTATTTTTTTTACTGCTGTTGCACTGGCGTCCTGGCTTTCAGTTGTAATTGCCTCTTTCTTTGCAGCACTTGAACTGGGGATTTCAGGCACTTATGCTCTGGGAATCACTTTAAAGGCAATGGTTGGAGTCCACATGATAATAGGGATTGGAGAGGCGGTAATTACAGTAGCGGTGATTGCCTTTATAAATAAAGTGAGACCAGATCTTATTTTAACCAGGGAAAGAAGCCTCCAATGATGAATAGAAGAGATTATACATTTATATTGGCGGGAATAATTGTAGCACTGGTAATTGCCATGTTTGTGTCAGTCTTTGCATCATCCTTTCCTGATGGGCTGGAAAAGGTCGCTGAAAATCTTGGATTTATAGATAAGGCTGAAGAAATAATTCCGGAAAGTATTTTCCTGATTCCTGATTATGTTTTTGGTGCTGTGGATAATGAACTGTGGCAAACATCTCTGGCCGGGCTGTCCGGTGTACTTATTATCCTTGCCATTTTTGGAGTTGTGTACCTGATTTATAAGGCAGCGGGCAAAAAATAATAGTTTTTTTACAAATTTAAAAAAATAAGACAAGATTTTAACTCTATTGAGCAGTATTTTAAACATTAGAAACAAATTAATAATAACACTGGTAAATATCTTTTTTATTGTCAGTGTAGCTAGAGGGAGCTATTTAATATTTGTCTTTTATTTTCTGGCCACCCTTATTGTTGTGTTCTTATTTAAGCCTGATTTCAAGCAGCTGGTAAAGAGGGTGTCTTTAGTATTTTTATACCCTTTTTTTATCTCTATTTTTATTCCATTTGCAAATGAAGGCGCTGCTGTAGCAAAGATCGATTTAAAGG
>JADHVN010000101.1 GCA_016783995.1 Actinomycetota bacterium | reverse complement strand
CCCCACGCGGCAAGCAGTATTGATATGGTAACAGCGATTGTCCTTACTCTATCGACATTTATTCCTGTAACCTTTGCAATATCCATATCCTGCCCAACCGATCTGAAATCCTGTCCTAATTTGGTTTTCATAATTAAAACGTTGAACAGCCACAATGCTGCTATAACCAAAGAAGTTATAATAGGAAGTTTAATGATTAGCAGCGGCGAATTGGTTATAATTGCCATCATGCTCACTGCAAGGATGAATCCTGCTGTTATTAGACGGCTAAGATATTCGAAATTTCTGTTGCCATCCGCCTCTTTTTTTCTTTTTATATAATAATCTATACAGATAACTATTATAGCTACTGCAGATACAGCTGCTAAGACATGAAACAGCGGGTATTGAAGTACATTATCAAGGGAATATTTAATTCCCGTCGCAGTTGATAGATCTACGTTATTTCTGATACCTATACCTCTGCTCAGTACAAGGTCCTTATTCTTGAGGGGTATTAAGGTCCCAACCAGAAAGAGAAGAATAAACTGATACACTCCATTGGCAAAGAACCCCGCAATCATACTGGAAATCATTTCCTGACCTTTAGTTTTGTTAAGAAGCATAGAGGTTAAAATCCCACAAACTATCGCTATCGGTATTGTCAGCAGAATACACAACATGAATCCGGGAAAACCGGAAACTTTAAAGTGGGTTACGGCAATTATCGCAAATTGTCCTGCCATAGCCCCGATGACTATTCCGAAGTTGAGACCCACACCGGCTATTACCGGCAAGACAAGGGAAAGGACCATGAAGGAGTTTCTTGTTATCCTTTTCAGCAATGTACTCACTATAAATAATAAGGGTAGCTTTGAGAAATAGACTCCCGCAAAACAGATAACAATGAACAGAAGTGGCACACTTCTGTCAAATAAAAACTTCCTGATACTATTAGATGTCTTAGTTTTATTTGTTTTATTAGTTTTGAACTCGCTAACTTCAGCCATTATAATCCCCCCCCAGCTTTAGTAAGTGCATATAATATTATTCCGTTCTGTACTATCATTCTAATCACCTCGGATAGATTCCCTTCGGGAAATACCTGATTAGCTACCGGTAGAACAACCGTTAATAAACCCTGGAATAAAAAGGTCCCTATAAGCACATGGGATATTTTTATCTTTTTAGTCGTAGCTCCACCAATTAGAACTGCAGCAACAGCCGGGAAAGCCATATAGAGGGGAGCCAAATACAGCTGCATGTAACCAAAGCTTAGTGAATATACTATAATACCTATAGCACCTATGACCATCGATAAAATTGTACCTAAGATTCTATTCTTGTCTACATCTATGCCCGATGCAACAGCAAATTTTGGATTATCCCCTACCGTTTTTAACGCAATCCCCTTTTTACTTCTTGAGAAAAGCCAGACGAGAGTACAGCAGAGAAAAAAGAAGAGCAGCAGTCCTGTTGGGATATACACCTCTGCGATGTAAAAACCCCATAACCGGTTAAGCACCTCTCCAAAAGTTGAATCCGTTGAAATTGTAACCCTTAAGCCCTGTCCAATTGGCCATACTAATTGCGGATGCTTAAAGGGCAGTATTACCCAGCCTATCTGCATAAAGGAAACAATTGAAAACCCGGTATATGTCGCCACTAGCATCTCAGAACCCTTTATCTTGTTGATAAGAATTCCATATACCCACCCGAACAGGACTGCAAAAGGTATTGAGATAAGTACTGCTGAGATGAAGCCGTAACCGAGGTATTTTGAAGTCAGCCCAAACTCGATTGCCAAAAGGCTACCTAATAGCCCACATATTATGCCTATAGGCAGTGCAAAGTTTGGACCGGTACCACATTGTATAGACGGCACCATAGCCAGAGCCAGGATACCAAACATACCGAACCTTCTGATTACATCGGAAGCTATTAAGTAAACTTGGAGTTTTAAAACCACTGCCGCTATGCAAACCGTAATAAATAGCATTGTAATTATAAGCCTTGGAAGACCAAACATATTTAAATATTTCTTAATAACTTCAATCATATTATATGGCCTCCTTACTGTGCATCTTTCGATATTCTCCAGTCATCATCAATCCAAAGTTCCTATCGCTATCGCTGGGTTTAAGAATACCCTCAACTTTTCCGCCATAAATCATCGCTATCCTGTTGCATATGGAGCGAAGCTCGACCAGTTCGCTGGAGGTCATGACTATGGTCATTCCCAATTCCTTGTTCAGTTTTAGCAGTAAATCAAGGATCAGTTTTTTTGCTCCAATATCTATTCCCCGGGTTGGCTCGGATACGAACAGCACCTCGGGGCTCAGAGTTAAAGCCTTGGCAACACAGACCTTCTGCTGATTGCCCCCACTGAGCTGTCTTGTCAACTGCTGGGGTTCCATGCACCTTATGTCTAACTCCTTTATCATTTTAGCTGCATGTTCTCTAATTCCCTTGCTATCTATTTGGTTAAAAAAACCAATTTTTTTTAAATACTTATCTTTAACTTGCATGGTGGTAACTGCGATATTGAGTTCTACTGAAGAATCTAATAATAATCCTACCCCTCTCCTATCCTCCGAGACAAAGGCCAAGCCTTTATTTAAAGCGACATAAGTATTGTTAAGCTCAAACTTTTCGCCTTTTAAAAAAACTTCGCCGCTGCTTGAACAAAGTCCCATAATTCCGTTGGCAATACCTACCTTGCCCTGGCCGGTAAGCCCTCCAATCCCAAAGATTTCACCTTTGGTGATTTCTAAATCTACACCTTTTATCCTTTCTCCGGGCATATCAACATGTAAATTTTTTATTTCCAGAATGACCACTTTTTCTCCATTATCCTCCGTTTGTTCTGACTTGTCGGTTATATCTATTTTTCTTCCCACCATTATTTCGGCAAGCTCCATTACATTTGTATCTCCTTTTTTTTTGGTCGCAGCCAGCTCACCATTCCTTAGGATAGTAATATTGTCCGCCACCTGCATAACTTCGTCCAACCTGTGGGTTATGAAAAGTATGGCTATTCCTGTCGCCGCCAATCTTTTCATGGCAGCTATAAGGATATCGGCTTCGCTTTCGGTAAGCACCGCAGTGGGTTCATCAAACACCAGAAGCTTAATCCCAGTTTTGTCTATCTCCCTGGCAATCTCCACAAACTGCATATGTCCCACAGGAAGTCCTGCCACTGTTACCCATTCTTCAATGCCAAGTCCTATCGTATCCAGGGACTTTCTTGCATCGTTATTCATTGACCTGCTATCCAGGGTCTTTAATTCTTTATTTTTGGACAGTCTACTTACAAAGTTGTCCCTTGTTATCTCCCTGTTGAGTTTTATATTTTCAGTAATTGTAAAATTAGGTATGAGCATAAACTCCTGATGTACCATCCCAATACCCATTTTAATTACCTCATTTGGTGATTTTATGTCTACTTTCTCATCGCCTATATAAACTTCACCTGTAAACCCACCGGTAGAGTGTATCACCGGCATGCCAAAAAGCACATTCATAAGCGTCGATTTGCCGGCGCCGTTTTCTCCAATGAGAGCATGTATTTCCCCGGGCTTAACTGATAAATTCACTCCCTTTAGAACCTTATTCCCATAATAATCCTTATCGATATTCTTCATTTGCAGTGCGTACTCTGTTGCCATTCAGGTCACCACCTTCTAAATTCAATCAAAAGGTAAGGTTGCCTTAAAAGGCAACCTTACCTTTCCTATCTTTGGCTGTCTGTTTCGGTTTATCCTAAAAATTAAGGAAATCCATCAATATTACGAAGTAGTTGTCATAGGTCGTGCCGCCCTCTACCAGTTTGGTCAGGTTAACTTTAACCCCTGAATACTCGAAAAGCTTCTCAGATAATTTAGGAATATCCATTTTGCCAGCGGTTTCTCCGTTAATCCAGGCCTTGGCATATTCTGCCGAGCCTTCGATCATCATCATGGAAATCGGTACAGGCCAGGTGGAAGTTCTTCCAGTCATGCCCTTTTCAGCCATTATCCTAGTAATTTCGCTTACCATATATCCGATATCACCCTTCTTATCTTCGGGTATTCCTATATTTAAAGCCGAGGGGAATCCATGAAAAGGCGATGGGCAGCAGGGCTGCGGATAGATCGCTCCTGTATTTACTACAGCGCTAATCAGCGGTACCTGCATTGCGCAGTTTGTGCTGAAGAAGGCTGTATCCTTACCGTGCTCCTTAACCATTCTTGGAACATCTTCCAGGATAAACTGTTGAGCTCCGGGAATTCCCGCGTCACCGGTGGGGTCGGGAGCTGTAGCATCTACAAACTCAAGCCCAAGTCTTACGCACTCTTTTTTCATTAGCTCCCTTCTTGCGGAAAGAAGAGGGTAGGACATATGTCTCGGGAATGAATAGTGAACAAAAACTTTTGCTCCCTGAGTCTTAGCCTGAGCCGGTATCGCATAACCCATCCCCATCTCATCCAACTGCATTACTATATCAGCTCTGGCTGATATAACCGGTGGGTCGTCCTGAGGCTGTCCTGCTATGATAAGAAGGTCGTTTCCTCTAATTTCCTTCACACTGTCTATACCCGGTGAAGTACCCGGACATGCCTGGCAGATAATCAATGCTTTTACATCCGGGTCTGAAGCCATACTTACCAAATTAGCTATTGTAGTTTCCTGCTCATCCATGAACTTGTCCGGGAAAGTCATGTGAATTACATGCTCTTCCCCGTATTTGGCAAGAATATTTTGTGCTGCTCTGTACTCTTCCTCATTTTGCGTAACCGTGTTAGTCATTATGCCTATTTTCCAATTTCCCCCTTGTCCTAGTGCTGAAAATGCTGCCAAAAACAAGCACATTACTACTATTGAGACTAATAATGTAATTTTGTTAAATCTTTTCATTTTTTTCCTCCAATAAAATTTTTATTTTTTAGAGCTTCATAAGCCCTATGGTGTAACTTTTCAGGCTTTCATCACCTTCCTTTTTTACTATTATCCGAAATTTGCGTCTAAAATTTTTTAAAATATACTATTTATAAAAATCTTACCTAAGAAATATTTTATTTCTAATAATCACCTCCCCATTATTCGATAGTAGTGCTTTCACAAACTAGCTTCAATTTTCCCGCTTATGTTCTTCATTGGTGAGATTAGTGTGATTCTAAAGATGCTCTAATATTCCTAATGTGTTCGCTCATTAATTCTTTCGCTTGCTCGGCATTTCGTTGTTTAATTGCCTGAACCAAATTCCGGGTAGTTTCAATGGTATTTACCCTGGTATCTTTGGATATTTCAATAATTTTCTGAGTTTCTTTATATAACATTTCTCCTATAATTTTCATTATTCCATTCATGATAGGATTATGGGTTGCTT
>JADHVN010000100.1 GCA_016783995.1 Actinomycetota bacterium | reverse complement strand
CTGAACATACTATAGGGCTTATGATGGCTTTAGCCAGGAAGATACCTGAAGCTAATTACTCTACTCAATCAGGTAAGTGGGAAAAATCTAAATTTAAAGGTATAGAAATAGAAGGGAAAACACTGGGTATAATTGGCCTTGGGAAAATTGGTTCTCTAGTGGCGAAAAAAGCATTAGGCCTTGGAATGAATGTAATAGCATTTGACCCTTTTACATCCGAGGATAGATTTCAGCATTTAGAAATAAGCAGGGCTGATAAATTGGATAATATTTATAGTGTTGCAGACTTTATTACCATACACCTTCCAAAAAATAAAGATACGATAGGTATAATAAATAAAAAAGAATTTGATAAGATGAAAAAAGGGACTATTCTTTTAAATGTTTCCAGAGGAGGAATAATAATAGAAGAGGATTTAGCACAAGCAATAAAGGATGGGCATATTGGGGGAGCAGCTCTGGATGTCTATGAAAGCGAACCTTGCAAAGATTCACCAGTATTTGGTTTGGAAAACACAATTTGTACACCTCATTTGGGTGCTTCTACTGTTGAAGCTCAAGATAGAGCCGGTACAACTATTGCTGATCAGATAGACGCAGTTTTTAATAGCAGAATCGCTCCTTTTGTAGTCAATATCCCTGCTATAGGTTCTAAAGCTTTAGAAGCAATATCTCCATTTTTTACAATTTGTGAGAATATGGGCAGTTTATTTGTGGATTTATTTGAAGGAAACCTGGAAAGTATTGAGGTTGGTTTCTATGGAAAGGTTTCAGGATATGATGTAAGATTTCTGACTTCAATGATGCTTATAAAAATTCTTGAAAAATATTCAACAGAAAATATAAATGTAGTTAATGTTAGATTAATTGCAGATGAGTTTGGCCTTAAAATAGAGGAAACAAAAAGCAGCCAATCCAAGGATTATGTGAATTTAATTACATTAACTGGAAGAGGCAAAAAAAACGAGCTTTCAATTTCAGGTACTGTTACTGGTAAAAAGAATAAGCCAAGGTTTATATCTATTGATAAATTTGAAATAGACATGGTGCCTTCAAGATATATGGCTTTTGTGAGATATGAGGACATACCTGGGCAGATAGGTAAGATTGGATTAGCTTTTGGCAATCTAGGTATAAATATTGCTTCAATGCATGTAGGGAGGAAGAAAATGAGTGGTGATGCAGTAATGGGTTTAAACCTGGATGGCGAGGTTACCCTCAAAATGGTTGAGAAGTTTAAAGAAATGTCTGGTTTTAATAATATAAAAATAGTTAATATTAACTAAAAATTGATGTTAAAATATAATGCTAAAATCTAATATGGAGATTTAAATTTTAATTACGAAATTGGGTTTGCAATATGACAAAAAAAATCTATATATTTGATACAACTTTAAGAGATGGTGAGCAATCACCAGGTATTCACTTAAATGTAAAGGAAAAAATAGAGATAGCCGAACAATTGGACAAATTAAATGTGGATATAATAGAGGCTGGTTTTCCAATATCTTCTGATAGTGATTTTAAAGCAGTCAAAGAGATATCAAAAAAAGTAAAGAATAGGCATGTTGCTGCGTTAGCAAGGGCAATTATAAAAGATATAGATTGTGCAGGAAGAGCACTGAAGAATGCTTCCAATCCTGTTATTCATACTTTTATTTCGTCTTCAGACATTCATCTGAAATACCAATTTAAAAAAAGCAGGGATGAAGCTTTAGAACTGGCAAAGGATGCTGTTAAAAGAAGCAGGAAGTACACGGATATGGTTGAATTTTCTGCTATGGATGCAACCAGGAGTGATAGGGATTTTCTTTGCAAAATACTGGAGGCAGCAATCAATAGCGGTGCCACAGTATTAAATATTCCTGATACTGTTGGATATGCACTACCAAGCGAATTTGCTGGGCTGATTGATTATATATATAAAAACGTTAAAGGGATAGAAGATGTTATAGTGAGTGTTCACTGTCATAATGATCTTGGTCTGGCTGTTGCAAATTCAATACTGGCAGTAGAGCATGGAGCAAGACAGATTGAGTGTGCTATAAATGGCATAGGGGAACGTGCAGGGAATACTTCACTGGAAGAAGTAGCAATGATAATAGATACCAGAAAGAAAGATCTGGATGTTTATACAGACATAAAAATAGGCGAAATTATGAGAACAAGCAGTCTTGTAAGACATCTTACTGGTTATGCCATTGCCCCAAATAAAGCAATAGTAGGTAAGAATGCTTTTATGCATGAAGCAGGCATACATCAGGATGGAATGCTAAAAGACAGATCAACATATGAAATAATAAAGCCGGAAGATATTGGTCTTCAATCATCAAAATTAATTCTTGGCAAACATTCTGGAAGGCACGCGTTCACCAAAAGAATTGAAGAACTTGGATTTAAGTTAAAAAAAGGTGATTTGGAAAAAGCTTTTACAAGATTTAAAAACCTTGCAGCAAAAAAAGGTGAAATAAATGACAGGGATTTAAAGGCAATAATTGAAGATGAAATAAGAGAAGTAAAAGAATATTTTAAACTGAAATATTATCAGGTAATAAGCGGTTCAAATATTAAATCTACATCAACTGTTGGAATAGACATTGACGGAAAATTAATTGAAAGTGCATCTTATGGAGATGGGCCGATAGATGCTTCGTTTAATGCTATTGATAATATAACTCAAATGAAAACGGAACTTATCGATTATAACATAGAGGCAGTTTCTGAAGGAAAAGATGCTATTGGTTCAGTGAAAATAGTTGTCAGTACAAATGGAACCGAAGTTATGGGAAGTGGTATTAGCACAGATATAATTGATGCCAGCATTAAAGCATATGTTGATGCAATGAATAGAATAATGGAAGGTAATTAGAGAGTATAAAAAGGAGGATATTAAAGTTGATAAATAACCTTAAGCCGCAGACAATAACACAAAAAATTCTTGCTCATCACTGCGGAAAGAATTATGTAGAAGTAGGAGAAATTATAAATGCACAGGTTGATATTATTCTTGGGAATGATATAACCATGCCTCTTGCCATAAAAGAGTTCAATAAATTAGGTTTGAGCAAGGTTTTTGATAAGGAAAAAGTTATTATTGTGCTTGACCATTTTACTCCTAATAAAGATATCAAATCAGCCCAGCAGTGCAAATTTATCAGGGAGTTTGCAAATAGTTATGAGATAAAAAATTATTTTGAAACTGGGAAAATGGGGATAGAACATGCACTGCTTCCTGAGCTGGGATTGGTAATGCCAGGGGAGCTAATTATAGGAGCTGATTCACATACCTGTACTTATGGTGCGTTAGGAGCTTTATCTACTGGAGTTGGCAGTACAGATGTTGCAGCAGCTATGGCTTCAGGAAATTTATGGTTTATGGTCCCGGATTCTATAAAGTTCACCTATAATGGCAATCTAAAACCATGGGTAACAGGCAAGGATTTAATACTTTATACAATTGGAATGATAGGTGTTGATGGTGCAATTTATAAATCTATGGAGTTTTCAGGGCCGGTAATTGAAAAACTTTCAATGGATTCCAGATTTACCATGTGCAATATGGCTATTGAAGCAGGTGGAAAGTTTGGAATAGTTGAGTTTGATGATATTACAAGGGAATATGTGGATATAAGAAATAAGAAAGATCATAAAATTTTTAAAAGCGATCAAGATGTAAAATATTTTAATACTTATGAAATAGACTGCAGTAATATAGATCTGCAGGTGGCAGCACCTCATCTTCCCTCAAATACCCACAATGCTAAGGATTTGGACGATATTTTAATTGATCAGGTTGTTATAGGCTCGTGCACCAATGGGCGGCTGGAAGATTTAAAGATAGCGTCTGATATTATAAAAGGCAGGAAAGTCAGCAGTAAGGTAAGGGTTATTATTATACCTGCAACTCAAAAAATATATTTAGATGCTTTAGAAAAAGGTTATATTAAAATTTTTATTGAATCAGGATGCGCAGTAAGCACTCCAACATGCGGGCCATGCCTAGGTGGTCATATGGGTGTTTTAGCTGAGGGAGAGAAGGCAGTATCTACCACAAACAGAAATTTTGTAGGTAGGATGGGTCATCCTGAAAGCGAGGTTTATTTGAGCGGCCCGGCAGTAGCTGCAGCATCAGCAATTCTGGGTAGAATAGCTACTCCTGAGGAGGTTATGTAATGATTATTACAGATAAAGTTATAAAGTATGGGGATAATATAAATACTGATGTAATTATTCCAGCGAGATATTTAAATACCAGCAGGGAAGAAGAACTTGCGGCACATTGTTTCGAGGATTTGGACAAGAATTTTAAAGAAAAATTAAAGGATAGAAAAATTATAGTAGCAGGAGATAATTTTGGCTGCGGCTCTTCAAGGGAACATGCTCCTGTCTCTATAAAAGCAAGTGGCGTAAAGCTTATAATTGCTAAAACATTTGCCCGTATTTTTTTTAGAAATGCTGTAAATATAGGACTGCCTGTCATTTCAAGTATAGAGGCAGGCAGGGGTATAGGAGACGAAGATGAGCTTGAAGTGGATTTAAACTCAGGAAAAATTATAGATATTACTACAGGTGGTACTTTTAATATAAAACCCCTCCCCGAATTTATTCAGGGAATAATAGCAAGCGGTGGTTATATAGAATATATTAAAAAGACATTGAAATAGAAAAGAGAGTATATTTATAGTAAAAGTGTGTAATCAATTAGAAATTAATGTTAGATTAAAAATTAAAAATAAATAATGGAAAATGAGCAAAAATAAAATTTATATATTTGATACAATATTAAGAGATGGAGCTCAGAGCGCAAATATATCTTTTTCTGTCAGGGATAAATTACAGATAATAGATAGATTTGATGATATAGGAATAGATTATATTGAGGTCGGATTTCCTGCTTCCAACCCAAAAGATGAAGAATTATTCAGTCTTTTAAAAAATAAAAAATACAGACACTCAAAAATCGTAGCTTTTGGAAGAACAAGGTATAAAAATACCGCTGTAAAAAAAGATGAAAATTTAAGGCAGCTTATTGAATCAGAAACAGATAGTGTTTGTATTTTTGGAAAATCATCACCCCTGCATGTTGAAGAAGTTATAGAGACAACTCTTGAGAATAATCTCAGTATGATATTTGACTCTATACAATTTTTAAAAAAATATTTCCCTGAAGTTATTTTTGACGGAGAACATTTTTTTGATGGCTTTAATCAAAATTCTAACTATGCTGTTAAAACTTTAAAAGCAGCTCAGGATGCAGGAGCAGATTACATAGTGCTTTGTGACACTAATGGAGGTTTTTTACCTGTGGATGCTATCAGGATAGTAGATTATGTAAGTAAAGAGATAAAAACTCCGCTTG
>JADHVN010000099.1 GCA_016783995.1 Actinomycetota bacterium | reverse complement strand
GGTATTGAGATTTAAAATGGAAAAAGTTGTTTTTTTTAATACAAAAGGTGGAACCGGAAAGACAACCATATGTTACAACTACGGCTGGTATTTAGCGGAAAAAAAAGACAAGAAAGTTCTTTTTATGGATTTTGATCCTCAGACTAATTTGGTTCAGGCCTTGGGTAAAGCATCAGACGAGAGTAAGGTAAAGCTTGATAACCTTATGATTGATTATCTTAAAGGAAAAAAAATAAATTTTGAGGATTATGTCATAAAAATTACTGATAATATTGATTTACTCCCGTCTTCTAATAATATTTCGCTTGTCGAGGAATATCTGACAGATTACCTTATAAATAAAACGTTTAGCGAACATAAAATTTATAAAGCATTGAATAGAAATATGATGATAAGAGATATATTTGAGGAAAATATCAGTGAAAATCACTATGATTATATAGTTATAGACTCGCAATCTAATTTTTCTCTTCTTTCTACAACGTCAATAATTTATGCCCGGAAAGTGATTGTTGTTATAAAACCGGAATGGTTCTCTTTACTGGATATTGATTATCTTTCCAAGATAATTAAAAACCTGGAGAGAAAATATAATGTTGAAATAAAGATTGTTGGGATTATAATTAATGCCTTTGAAAAAAGAAAGAAAGCTCCAGAGTATGTAGTAGATACCCTTCAGAAAAAATATGGTAACAGGTTAACAATATTTAATCAAAAAATAAGATATCTTGTACATTATCAAAAATCTATATCATTAAAAGGGGAACCAGTTTTTATATCATTTCCGTATGCGGAAGCTTCAGATGATATCATAAGATTGTTTTCTCAGGTTGAAAAGTCAGTAGATAGCCTGGGCTAATTATTATAAAAAAACTTAAGGAGGGGGAAAAATGGTCTTCTCAAGAAAAGATCTAGGTGATCAGGAAATTTCTGGCAAAGAAGAATCAAGGACATTGCTAACAATTGTGGGGAATAAAGCAAAAATAGAAGGTAAATTAGATGTTTCTCAATCAATAGAAATAGGCTGTGAAGTTGTGGGTGAGGTAATAGTTGATGGACAAATGGTAATCCAGAAAGAAGGAGTTGTCAGTGCTGATGTTACAACTATTGATGCCAGGATAATCGGAAAATTTGAAGGAAACATGAAAGGTACCGGTAAGGTTGAAATTACAGAAACAGGAGTAGTAGATGGTAACATAAAAACAGATTCACTGGTTATAAATGAGGGAGGGATTTTTAGCGGAAAAGTTACTAGAATTACCGAAGGGGAAGAGAAGGGTAAAAAAAAGTTTAAACCGAAAGAAATGGAAGAAGAAAAAGTAAGTGCTAAGGCTGAGAAAAAAGAAAAAGCAGGAGAATTAAAAGAATTCGAGTTAGGTGATATAGACGATAGTCTGAGATTATAAATCTGGACTGGCGGATTTTTGTCTTCAAAAATGAATTATTGGCCGGCATAAGCAGATTGAATATTTAATATTCTAATATTTTTTTGGGTTTTATTTTAATGCCAGAAATTTTCTTGTCGTTGTTTATTTTAAATATTTCTGTGTTGTACACAATAATATTTTTACCTTTGAATAGACCGCCATCGTCTATAATGAGGGAAATGTCTCTTTGAATTATGTTTCCGATCATTTTTCCGGTGGAAGTGATTCTAACTTCTCCTGATGAAATTATATTACCTGTAACATCACCCTCTATTATTGCATTTTTGGCTTTTATATTTGCTCTTACTTTTCCTTCTTTTCCAATTACAAGTTCTTTTTTAGATATAATCTCTCCAACTACTCTACCATCTATTTGAATAGGACGGGGAGAATAAATTCTGCCTTCTATGCCTACTCCTTCTGCAATAATATTGTTATTATTATATTTATCTTTGGTCTGAGAAACTTTTTTACCGAACATTTTTATTCCTTCACTAAGAAGTTTCTTAGTTTTAATTAACGAAAATCTGATTAAAATTTTACATTATTTATGAAAAATAATAAAATTTTAATGTAAATAATATATGCTGTATTTAAGAGGCTGAAGTAAGTGGTGAGAAGCACCAGATTTGAGACACTAACAGATCCAATAGATTAATTGAATAAAAACAGTAATAGCTCTAAAATTTATTGAAAGACTTGTAAGACTCCAGGAAGCTTCTGAGTAAAGACTAAGAAAGGAGGTGAAAAGTGAAAATATTTAACCGGGTAGTGGTGATTATAGTGCTATTTAAAATAATCTTATTTTCCATTATCGCTGTGGTAAATAAGATTGCTAATCTTTTTACCTGGACCGATGTATCAAATAAGGTTATAGGTTCAATAGCCAATCTAAATATCTACATTACCGGAGTAATACTACTATTGGTTGTTGCCGGGTGTATAGTTCTTCTGGTCTTTGAATTTCGTAAAAAAGAATAGAGCAGAGCGGTTTAAAGACTGGAATCAAAAAGTTGAATTAAATACCAGGATTTATTCTATATTAGTCCTGGTATTTAATTAATGGGATCCATCACCCTGAATCAAGGGCAGATTTATTAAAATATTATTGTTAAGGATATAATTTAGAGTTTTTTTCTAATACTTTTTTCAGTTTTATTGGATTAATTTTTAAAAGATTAATAAAAAAATGTTTAAATATTCCAATCTTAGAAGAGAAAGAATTAAGAAAAGTAATAGATTAAAAAATGTTTACATTCTTGGCGCTGTAAGCCTGTTTAATGATTTCTCTTCCGAAATGATATATCCTTTAATACCATCATTTGTTAAATCTGTCCTCGGGTTAGGTCCGGCATTTCTGGGCATACTCGAAGGTATTGCAGAAAGCACCAATAGTATTCTCAAACTGTTTGCAGGTTACTTTTCTGATAAGATAAAAAAAAGGAAACCTTTTGCGGTTGGAGGGTACGCTATATCAAACTTATTGAGACCTCTAATCGGTTTAACCAGATCCTGGGGTGTCCTGCTTTTTTTACGGTTTTCGGATAGGGTAGGAAAAGGGATAAGGACATCCCCCAGAGATGCAATGATAGCTGACTATTCACCAACGGATAGGAGAGGTTTTGCCTTTGGATTCCAGCGAGGCATGGACCATACGGGTGCTGTGCTGGGTTCAATTACCGCAAGCCTGCTCTTATATTTTTTTACAATTGAATTAAAAACCATTTTTTTGCTATCGGTGATACCGGGCATTATAGCAGTTTTACTTATGATATTTGGAGTAAGAAGTATACATAAAAAGGATGGTATCTTAAAGAATAGGGTAGAAGTTCCCGAAAAATATCTTACCAGAGATAAAAATACTATCGGCAAAAAAGAAATTTTAAAATTTTCTGATTTCAAAAAATTAGGCAAGCAATTTTCACTATACCTGGTTGTTCTGGTAATTTTTACATTAGGAAATTCAACTGATGCGTTTTTACTGCTAAGGGCATCCGAGGTGGGATTCCAGATTACAGTTATCCCGCTTCTCTGGGCAATTCTACATATATCCAAAGCTCTTTTTTGTATTTTAGGTGGATATATATCCGATAAAATTGGAAGAAAAGTAATGATTCTGTCAGGCTGGTTTGTTTATTTTCTTACATATCTGGGTTTTGCTTATTTTAATAAGTACTATCTTATATACTTATTATTTATAATCTATGGATTATATTTCGGTCTTACCGAGGGTGTAGAAAAAGCCCTTGTAGCAGATATTGTTCCCAAAGAAAATATTGGCACTGCATTTGGCTTCTATAATTTATCCCTGGGTATTGCCACTCTTCCTGCCTCTATAATATTTGGTTTTATCTGGAAAGCTTACAGCTTCAGGGCAGCCTTTTTAACCGGGGCACTAATCTCAATTGTTTCATCTTTAATGCTGCTATTTTTAAAGTTTGGTAAGAAGGATAGTAAGTAGAATTTTTTCTGTATATAAATAATGGACTTAAAAAATATTTATAAATTTTTTCAATACCAAAAAATCTTTTTAAAAATAATGTACGATACCAAGAATGAATTATATTGACATATTTAAATATATAATTATAATTTATTATAATTTATGGAGGTTAAAATGAGTGGTTTAAAAAAAACAACAAGAATTTTAAAAGCGCTGGCTGATGAAAACAGAGTCAGGATTCTCTATTTACTAAGAGAGAGGGAAAATTTATGTGTTTGTGAGATCAGAGAAATTATAGGGCTTTCCCAACCCACCATATCAAGTCATCTCAAGCTTTTAGAAAATAATGAACTGGTTACCTTTAATAAAGATGGAAAATGGGTTAATTACAGTATGAATCCTAATCTCGATATTAAGATAAAACAGATAATTGATAGCGTCTTCTTGATGATAAAAACAGATAATGGGGTTAAAAAAGATCAAAATAGAGTGAATAAAGTTGACCGTAAAAAATTATGCGCGGTGTAAGACATTTTAATTATAATATTTAAAACATTATAAATTTAAGGATTTGACTGGTATGAAGGGAAATTTAAAAAAGAAAAAAAGAGTATTAATTTTATGCACCGGCAATTCCTGCAGGAGCCAGATAGCAGAAGGCTTCTTTAAGAAATGCAGGAATGATTGGGTAGTAGAAAGTGCCGGTATTACTCCTGCAGGATTAAACTCACTGGCAGTTAAGGTTATGGCGGAAAAGGGAATAGATATATCGCACCAGAAAACAAAGAGTGTAGAAAAATTCCTGAACCGGAGTTTTGATTATATTATTACTGTTTGTGATAATGCCAGAGAATCCTGCCCGTTATTCCCCGGTAAAGCTGAGTATATCCACTGGAATATTGAGGACCCTGCTCTCGTTAAAGAGAGTCTGGAATTTAAATTGAAAAAGTTCAGAGAAGTAAGGGATAACATTGAAAAGCATATATTAGATTTTCTAAAGGAAGTGAAAGATTAAGTGGAAATATTTTTAGAAGCGGTAAAAAGCGGATGGTATGCACTTCTTGAGTACCTTTCAGCGCATGTGCTTACCTGTTTGGTACCCGCCTTTTTTATTGCTGGAGCTATTGCAGTTTTTGTTTCCAAAGGGGCTATACTTAAATATTTTGGTCCAAAGGCAAAGAGATGGCTGTCATATAGTGTCGCTTCCGTGTCAGGCGCTATACTTGCAGTGTGTTCCTGTACCATTCTTCCACTTTTTGCGGGGATAAGAAAGAGAGGTGCCGGGCTGGGTCCGGCCATAGCATTCTTATATTCCGGTCCGGCCATAAATATTCTGGCCATCGTATATACTGCAAGGCTACTTGGCTATGATCTTGGTGTGGCAAGAGCTATTGGAGCGATTATCTTTTCAATAGTAATAGGTCTTATTATGTCACTTATCTGGATTAAAGAGGAAAGAAAAAAACTGGAAGAGAATCAGGATTTGTTTAAAGCATAC
>JADHVN010000098.1 GCA_016783995.1 Actinomycetota bacterium | reverse complement strand
CTCCAGTACGATATTATAAAAAGAATTCTGATCTTTAAGGTACATTGGTTCTGTTTCGTATATAGAGGATACTTTTACTATATTAATACTGGGATTACTGCCGATTAAACTAACGGCTTTCCTTAAATTATTCTCCCTATTTCCAATATTTGATCCAAGGGACATATAAACGTCAACTTCACTGCTTTCAAATTTACCTTTTCCACTGCTTTCTACACTTTTTCTATCCAGTATATACTCAACCCCGACAGATTCAATGTTCTCTTTTATAGGTGGTGATGTTTTTTCTATTTTTACAGACACTTTTTCTATTAGGGATGACATTTCCATAATTCTATTAGCTATAGTTTGAGATAATGTTTCCAGAAGATTGAATCTGTTATCGCTGTTTATCCTCTTTATGAGCTTTATTACTTCAGAATAATTTAGGGTATTTTCTAAATCATCCTCATTTAAAAAGTTATCCTTATTCAGTAAAATTTCAATATTAAAACGGAAATTCTGGCCATCTTTCTTCTCGCTATTCCTCACACCATGATAGCCGAATAAATTGAGATCTTTTATTAATATCCTGAACATCTTAAGATTATATTAAAATCCGTTAGTAATTCTTTTAGTAATCTTTAACGCTCTTATAGTTTCTGCAACATCATGCACTCTTAAAATATTTATCCCGTTTATGACCAAACAAACTGCCGCAGCAAGACTTCCCTCAAGTCTCTCCTCTGCCGGTAAATCCAGAATATTACCGATAAAAGACTTTCTTGAAGCTCCGATAAGTACCGGATACCCCAACATCCTGAATTCATACACCTTATTCAATATTTCCAGGTTATGTTCCAGGGTTTTTCCAAATCCTATACCGGGGTCGATAATTATTTTCCCATGCTTTATTCCTGAATCAATCGCTATACCAGTCTTATCTTCAAGGTAATCATAAATTTCATCTACCACATCCTCATATGCCGGATTCTTCTGCATATTTTCAGGAGTTCCCTTAATATGCATAACAACTACAGAAACATCGCCTTCGGCGATAACTTTTACCATATTAGAATCCATAGAAAAGCCGCTGATATCATTTATAATATGTGCTCCAGCAGCTATTGCTCTCCTGGCTGCTTCAGACCTGTAGGTATCGGCAGATACTAAGATATCATAATTTTTACTAATATATTCTATTATAGGAATAATTCTTTCAACTTCTTCTTCAAGTCCTACAGGAAGCGAGTCAGGCCTGGTAGACATTCCACCTACATCAATTATCTGCGCTCCCTCTTTAACTATAGTTTCAGCTCTCATGCAAGCTTTATCTTTTTCAAAATAATATCCGCCATCATAAAAAGAATCCGGTGTAACATTTAAAATGCCCATTATCAGTACATCTTCATTCAAGTTAAACTCTTTTTTACCTATTATTAACTCTTTTCTTTTTTTATTTTCATCCAGCTTATCCATATAACATTGCAGATCACCTGATAAAGCTTTCAGGCCAAATGGCTGCTGCTTTATCTTACCGATTAAACTTCTTACACTTTTAATTGTACCCTGGATAATAACATCTGCCTTACTGCTGGTTTCCATAAGTGAATCCCTGGAAGTAACTACATCACCGCCTCTGGCAAGCATTTCCTGCTTTAATATATTTGCAGCCAATGGGTTAATACCCCTAATTTTCAGAGATATCGGAAATATTTTATCTATCATTATGCGTGACCCGGCAGCAGTTGCTCCGATTTTTTCAAACTCTTTTAAACCTTCCTGCCTGGTTTTGATGTTTAATGCTCTTATCTTGAACTTCATATTCTATTTATTTGGTTTGATAAGTGCCATTACTTCAGCTCTTGAAGCTGCATCTTCTCTAAATAAACCCCTCACAGCAGAAGTCACCGTCAGGATATTTGGCTTCTTTACACCCCTCATGCTCATGCACAAATGTTCAGCTTCAACAATAACAAGGACACCTCTGGGCTTGATTTTTTTCATAATAGTATCCGCTACTATTGAAGTTAATCTCTCCTGTACTTGCAGCCTCCTGGCCACGATATCAAATACTCTCGTAAGCTTGCTGAGGCCAATAATTTTCCCGGTCTTATTGGGAACATAAGCTATATGAGCTTTCCCTACAAAAGGTACAAGATGATGTTCGCATACAGAATAAAACGGAATATCCTTTACCAATATTATTTCATCATGGTTTTCATCAAACATTGGCCCGAGTTCCTCGGATGGATCTTCTCCAATTCCACTAAATATTTCCTCATACATCTCAGCAACCCTTTTTGGAGTTCCCTTAAGGCCTTCTCTGCTTATATCCTCCCCAATGCCTTTTAATATTAAAATTACTCCTTCTTCTATCATTTTTTTATCCACTGGTTACTCCTGTTCCAAATTAATATTATAAATAATAATCATTTAAATCTGATAAGAGAACCACGTCATGATCATTATTTTAAGCAATTTCTCTATAATCCACTATCTTTAACAGATAGTGCGTTTAATTCCCCTGATAATACCAAAAAGCTGGGTTGTAAAATGTTTGGTTATTTTTTGGATATTGAAATAGCTTACTTAAATAAAAGTTTATTTATTATTTATTACTTTTTACTGGTTGCTTTTACAACTTTCTTTTTTATAGTTTTTTCTATTGAGCCCTCTGTATTTAAAACTTCACTTTTTTCTTCCAGCTGCTCAACTCTCCTGCTTTTCTTACTTTCTACTTTTGATAATATCTTGAGTATTTCTTCTCTTCCGAGAGTTTCTTTTATCATTAGCTCATTGGCCAGATCAGCTAGAGTCTTTTTATTTTCCAAAAGTATCTTTCTTGCCATCTCATAACTATCCATAATTACATCATGGACTTCTTCATCAATAGCAGAAGCTATCGCGTCACTATAATGAGGCCTTGAGGCAATTTCCTTTCCCAGGAATACTTCTTCTTCTTCACCTTTAAAAGTAATTGGACCCAATTTCTTGCTCATCCCATATTCCATAATCATTTTCCTGGTAATTTTAGTAGCCCTATCCAGGTCATTCTGGGCACCTGAAGTTATATCGTTGAAATTCATTTCTTCGCTAACCCTACCCCCCAGAAGCTGTGTAATATTATCTATAAGCTCTTTTTTAGATTTTAAAAATCTGTCTTCCTCGGGCAGAGTAATTGTATAACCCAACGCTCTCCCCCGTGAAATGATAGATATTTTATGAACAGGATCAGTATGAGGAAGAACATATGAAAGTATTGCATGACCTGCCTCATGATAGGCTATTATTCTCTTTTCTTCTTCTGATATGATTCTTGATTTTTTCTCAGGTCCGGCTATAACTCTTTCTACTGCTTCTTCTATCTCAAACATGGTTATTTTTTTCTTATTATGTCTTGCTGCCAGAAGAGACGCCTCATTGAAAAGGTTGGCCAGATCTGCACCTGTAAATCCAGGAGTTTGTTTGGCTATATTTTTTAAATTAATACCTTTATCCAGGGGCTTGCCTCTGGCATGTATCTGCAATATTTCCTCTCTGCCCAGTAGATCCGGTCTATCCACGACTATTTGCCTATCAAACCTTCCAGGTCTGAGCAGGGCAGGATCCAGGATATCCGGCCTGTTTGTAGCCGCAATCAATATAACAGTACTATCAATATCAAATCCATCCATTTCTACAAGCAGTTGATTTAAAGTTTGTTCTCTTTCATCATGACCTCCACCTAATCCAGCCCCCCTGTGTCTTCCAACTGCGTCAATTTCATCCATAAATACTATAGACGGCTGATTTGCCTTAGCCTGATTAAAGAGATCCCTGACTCTGGAAGCTCCCACACCAACAAACATTTCAACAAATTCAGAACCGCTAATGCTAAAGAATGGTACACCTGCTTCACCTGCAACCGCTCTTGCCAGAAGTGTCTTCCCGGTTCCAGGAGGCCCGTATAATAGAACACCCTTGGGAATTTTTGCGCCCATAGCTTTAAATTTACTTGGATTTTCCAAAAATTCTTCAATTTCTCTTAATTCTTCTACAGCTTCATCTACTCCTGCCACATCTTTAAAGGTAACTCTTTTTTTACCTTTACCTACCAATCTTGCTTTACTCTTTCCAAATTGAAGCACTTTAGAGCCCCCGCCTTGAAGCTGATTCATCATAAAGAAAATTAAGCCAAACATTATAATAAAAGGTATGGCACCTACTAAAATCTGAATCCATATAGATTGTTTCTGATTATCAACCTTAAAGGGTAAATCATTATCCAGTATCAATTGCGTAACATCATAATCTCCTAAAAATGAAACTTTAAATTTAGTCCCATCTTTTAATTCACCCTCAATTATTTTATCCTCTCCTTTAATCACCATTGGTGTAGAAGTGCTTATTTTATCCTGCTTTACTGCTTCAACAAATTCATTTAAATTAAACTCTTTAATTACAGGTGAAAGAAAAAGAGGATTCCTGAAGATCAAGAACATAATAGCTATCACCAGTATTAATAATGCTATACTTTTAAATCCTCTACTACTAGGACCTTTATTATTTTTCAAATTCAAAACAACTCCTTATCAAATTAATTTTTCATCTACCTTCTTACTAGATAATAATATAATTACTGTTCATTTTCAATATACCCTATAAAAGGGAAATTCCTGTATTTCTCTTCAAAATCAAGACCATATCCTACCACAAATTTATTAGGAATATCAAATCCTTTATATTTAACCTTATTTTCTGTTTTTCTTGGAACATCTTTATCTAAAAGTGCGCAGACTTCTATATTTTTTGGATTTCTTGCCTGTAAATTCTTTACCAGATAATTTAAAGTTCTCCCGGAATCAACTATATCCTCTATAATAATTACTTCTTTATTCTCTATGCTGAATTCTAAGTCTTTGGTTATTCTTACAATTCCGGAACTTACCTTAGAATTTCCATAGCTTGAAACAGCCATAAAATCAAAAGTAACCGGTATTTTGATCTCCCTGCAAATATCAGCAATAAAAATAAAAGAACCCCTTAAAACTGAGACTAAAACAGGATCCCTATCTTTATAATCCCTGGTGATTTCCTGTCCTAATTCCCTGACTCTCCTGCGCAGCTTCTTTTCATCTATAAGTACTTTTATTTTCATATTGTCATATATTAAGACTTTTTCATTATTAATTTTTTTAAACTTATATAATCCCATTAATTACCCCAATAAAAACACAATTTTATTAAATCATATATGAATTATTTTTAAAATAACTTTAAATGCAAAACTTCTTTAGTATCTTCAGTTATTCTCACCCGGTTATCAATCCTATATTTCCCCACCCATATTATTTTTTCCCTGTCTATAAATACCGGGACCAGTTTTCTCAAATGTATTGGAATCTTGCTAT
>JADHVN010000097.1 GCA_016783995.1 Actinomycetota bacterium | reverse complement strand
CAATAAGTCCGGTTACACTCCGGTCAACCTTTCTTACCAGAAATCCTTTGGACCCCACTGATGGCAACCTGAATATAAGCTCTAAGACCTTTTCAACTGAAATATCGCAGGGCAGCTCAAGTGGCTTTAACTTCTCAGAAATACTTTCCAGATTAAAGGTTTTTTGAGGAATATTGCTCAAGATTTCATTAAGATTAAGGTCAACTGGATTTGATTTATCCCAGCTATCATGAACTA
Source organism: Actinomycetota bacterium (assembly GCA_016783995.1). Next base: position 5,178 of record JADHVN010000097.1, on the reverse strand, counting down.
CTATCTGTCCATCACCAGTGATTTCCCCAAGGACTTCGCAGTTAACTTTCTCTCTCTGGCATATAGCCTGAAACCCTTCTAAATGCTCCGCCTTAATGAGAAAAGCATTCCGCTCCTGGTATTCCGCGCCCCATATCTCAAGTACTGACATAGTCTTATCGCCAACCTGTATATTGCGGATTTCAATTCTACCACCTGCTGGTTCAACGAGTTCAGTTAGAACATTACAGGGTCCGCCAGCACCCTGGTCATGGATGCTCATAATAGGATTCCTCTCTCCTATTTCAATACATGCCCTTATTACCCGGTTCATCTTCTGTTCTATCTGGGCATTCCCACGCTGTACAGCATTAAAATCAAGTTCTTCTATATTTTCTCCCTGAACCATACTGGAGGCAGAACCACCACCCACACCGATACGGTAAGCAGGACCGCCAACCTGCACAATTTTCAAACCCGGCTCCGCTATTTTTTTCTTTACATGACGGTGGTCAATCTGGCCGATCCCACCGGTAAACATAATCGGTTTTACCCACTCACGCCGCTCGCCACGAGGGAGCCTTAAGCCAAATGTTCTGGTAAAACCCTGGATTACAGGCTCACCAAATTTATTCCCGTAATCTGACGCGCCATCACTTTCTCCTATCATAATCTTCAGTGGAGAAGCGAGATTCGAAGGATAGAGAAATTTACCATCCTCTCCGGGGATCATATATCCAGGAATGTTTAGATTTCCGGCGCAGTACCCTGCAGTACCGGCAATAACCAGACCCCCTCTTCCAGTTGCCTGAACATCACGTATCCTTCCTCCGGTCCCGGTTTCAGCTCCTGGAAACGGTGCCACACCACTCGGAAAGTTATGCGTCTCAGCAGTAAATATGAGATGATAGGTAAACTGGTACTTACAAAACGGGGAACAGATCCCCGGATATTCTGGTATGATGGTCCAGACTCTATACCCGGTAATACCACTAGAGTTATCCTTAAACGCAATTATGCTGTTAGAAGGATTGGCAATTAGCGGCGATTTTATTATCTTAAGCAGGGTTTCAGAAATTTCCTTACCATCAATTAAAAGTTTACCTTTAAAAAACCAGTGACGCGAATGTTCGCTGTTAGCCTGGCCAAGTTGAAAACATTCCACATTGGTGGGGTTTCTTCCTATCTTATTTACAAACAGGTTATAGTAGAACTTGATATCCCACTCATCCATTCCAAGGCCTATTTTACGGTTAAATTTCTTAAGTTCTTCAATACCCTCTTCTATCAACGGCACCGTGTATACTTTCTCCGGCACAATTCCAACTTCAAATGTTTCCAGTGGTCCGGGATAGACACACTCTGTCATCCGGTCGTAATGTGCACTGGCAAATTGTGACCGGTCAGTTTCCGCAGGCAGGGCATACCGTCTTGAGAGCTCAATACGGGTGACCTTCGCTAGTCCACATGCGTGGCAGATGGCAACAGCATTTGTCGAAAGTGCTGTCTCAAAATTCAATCGGGGACCGATTTCGATTACGCTTTGCTTGCCATTATCAAGAAACGATTTCTCTCCAAAATTCTCTTTTTCGAATGTTTCTGCAAGAAGCCAGCTGAGTATCCCTAATTCTGATTTGGTAAGTGGCCTGGAAGTCTCAATGTAGTAACAATATTCAAAATTCTTATCGATACGCCGGTAAAACAGCTGCATTATCCCTTCATTCCCTTATTTTTACTGCAACTTAAAAATACAAACTGATTCTGAACTAGTACATACTTTTTATCCTTAAATACATTCTAACCTATCAATAATTTTATCTACGTATCTTAAATGATATTTAACTTCAAATAGTTCCTCTAATTCATCCATGCTTAAAAAAGATAGCACTTTTTCTTCTTTCATCAGGTTTTCTTTAAAATTACCTTCACTACTCCATGCCTCTAGAGCTGCCTTCTGGACAAGAATATAAGCATCTTCTCTACCCATCCCTTTTTTTATAAGTTCCAGCAGCACCCTCTGCGAAAAAATAATTCCCCCGTATTTCATTAGATTTCTTTTCATATTTGATTCGATTATATTCAAGCCTTCAACCACAAATATTGCTTTTTCCAGCATATAATCAAGTAAGATAAAACTATCAGGAATTATTATTCTTTCCGCTGAAGAGTGTGATATATCCCTTTCGTGCCATAATGCAATATTCTCCATAGCAGTTGTTGCATATGATCTTAAAACCCGTGCCAGTCCACATATTCTTTCACAGATAATAGGGTTTTTCTTATGGGGCATAGCAGAAGAACCTTTTTGTCCTATGGCGAAAGGTTCTTCAACTTCCTTAACATCTGTTCTCTGTAAGTTCCTGACTTCAAGAGCTATTTTTTCCAGAGTGGCTCCACAAATTGCCAGAGCTGAAATTAATTGTGCATGCCTGTCTCTTTGAAGAATTTGGGTGGATACAGGTGATGGTTTTAAGCCCAGGATATCACAGACTTTTTTCTCGATTTCAGGGGATGTGTTGGCATAAGTGCCAACAGCACCGGATATTTTTCCACATCTAATATTTTCCCTTGCCTGCCTCAGTCTTTCAAGGTTTCTTGCCATCTCAAAAGCATACATACAAAACTTAAGCCCTAGAGTGGTTGGCTCTGCATGGATCCCGTGGGTTCTGCCTACCATAACTGTATGACTATACTTTTTAGATTTGGATTTTAAAATATTTAGAATCTTTTTTATTTTCTTTTCAATTATATCTGTTGCTTCAAGCATCTGCAGTGAAAGAGCGCTGTCCCCGACATCTGATGAGGTCAGCCCATAATGGAGATATTTAGACGAATCTCCAATATATGAAGATACATTGGTCAGGAAAGCAATGACATCATGATGTGTCTCAGTCTCAATCTCATCTATTTTTGAAATTTCAAATTTAGCTTTCTTATTTATATCATCTGCAGCTTTTTTCGGAATAATACCAAGACCTGCCTGCGCTCTGGCTACTGCTTTTTCAACCTCAAGCCACTTACTGAATTTATTTTCATCATCCCATACCCTGCCCATCTCTCTCGTGGTATATCTGGGAATCATAACCACTCCTTGTATAAAATAAGATAATTAATATAAATTACACTGCATATTTTTCAATCTATATAACCATCCAAATAAGTAACATAGTTACATAAATTCTTCCATTATTTTTTCTCTAAAAGTTTGATAATTTTTTGAATCATTCAAATCCAGGAGTTCTTCACCACAATCAAAAAAGACCTGATCGTAATCCTTAAGACAGATATCTGAAACTTTTAAAAGCCACTTGCTATTAAGCTTCCAGCTTTTTAGATCACTTAACCAGCTTTTTTCATTGGCAGGTATATTTCTTTTTATAAAATAATCAAGTTTCCTGGATTTTTTTGAAACCTGTAATAAAAAATCAACTTTACTTGTAAGAGACGAAATATTCGCTATGCTTAAATCCATATCATTAGCCATTGCTATCACCCCTGTTAATGTTGTATATCATTTCTCTTTTGCAAATATAGATATTTTATTATCTCCGATTTATTTTTAAAACCAGATACTCTGATACTGTTACAGTAGGCTTTTATTTTAGATAACCACTTAAAAATTCCTTTACTTCATCTTCATCCACAATCTGATAGCTTATATCGTCTATCATAGCTGATTTTGTGGGTACCGTAATCCGGTTCATGTCCTTACTTGAAAATAATAACACAAATCCTGTAGAACCAAAATCCCATATTGTAAAATCTGATCTGGTTTCATTATTTAAAACTTTAATAACCTGCGGTGCTTTTTTAATCATGGAGAAATTAAATTTCTGTCTCATTATTTCATCCAGCAAATACTTCTGCCTGTCTACCCTATCAATATCAGCTCTTGCAGTTGCCCTGCATCTTGCAAATGATAAGGCTTGCTCACCGCTCATTGTATAAGTCCCAGGATCAAAATCCGCTCCGGATAATGGGTCGTGAAGAGGTTCTTCTACCGTTATCTCAACTCCTCCAAGTACATCGATAATTTCCTTAAATCCTTTAAAGTTTATAACCATTACTCTATCAATCTCAATACCAGTCAGTTCGTATATTTCCTGCTTGATCATTTCTTCGCCGCCAAATTTATAGGCCGCATTAATTTTATTCCACCCGTATTCCTCCAGCTGGACCCGTGTATCCCGGGGAATGGAAATAAGGCTGTCTTTCTTTCCCCAGCTACTGATATGGTAAATAATAATAGTATCGGTTAAACCTTTAAAACCATTACTCTCTTCTCTTACGTCTACACCCAGGAATAATATATCCTTACCGTTTCCGCTTCCATTTAAATCCATAAGAGAGATACACAGAAATATAAACACAACCAGTATAAAAATGGTGAGTATTGTAATAAAACAACCTTTGACTTTATTCATATCTTACTTATTCTCTATATCCAGGAAATTATTTATATTCTGCATATCCGGTATGGGATAAATAATACAGAGTGTGTAGTAATTTTTCAATAGGATCCGTTGTCTCAATTCTTACATTTGGAGGAGTCTTAATAGGAACTGAAGTATAATTTATTATTACTTTAACACCAGCTTCAACTAAAATATCAGTAACTTTTTGCGCAGAACCGGGAGGAACAGCCAGTATTGATATTTCTATATTCTTTTTTTTAAATATATTCTTGACCTGGCCTATATCCAGCACTTCATACCCTGATATAACCTTACCTGTTACTTCCGGGTTATTATCAAATACATTTTCTATCTTGAAGCCAAATCTATCCAGCATCTTATATTTTAAAATCGCCTTACCTAAATTACCTGCACCAATTAAAGCAATACGGACAGACCTATTATAGCCTAAAATCTTATTAAATGAACTAATGAGATCATCGATATTAAACCCAACACCTCTTTTACCTTTTATCCTAAAATATATTAAGTCTCTTCTCACCTCCGCACTATTTACCCCTGTATTACTACTTATATCCCCGGAGGTTGCAGTTCTTTTACCCAGCTCTTTTAACTGCACTATATATTTTAAATATTGGGATAATCTTGAAATAACACCTTCAGAATATATTTTCTCTGCCATCTGTAAAATCTATTCCCGATAAATTTTTTATAAAAATATTATCAAAGATTGAAATAAAACTTTGTAGCATAATTGTAACAGGATACTCAACCTTTTACAAGA
>JADHVN010000096.1 GCA_016783995.1 Actinomycetota bacterium | reverse complement strand
GAAATGAACTTATCACTATCCAATTTTGGCCATCTATAACTGTTTAGTGCTTCCATACTTATATCATTAATTGGAAATTCCACCCAGTCAAAATAATGACCATTTTTTCTCGGCATGCGAAGCTTTGCTCCCCATCTGTCATAAAAATAGTAATAATCCCCTTCATCAAAATACTGCTGCTCAGTATTACTATCATAATCAGCGCATACCATGCGCACGTCAACATTCAGCTGCTGCAACAGCTCTTCATCAATATAAGGAAGTTGCTGTACGTGGTCTAAGATTTTAACATCTCTGGTTTCCATGCCTAAGTATTTCTTCAAACTGATATAAGCATTTTTAGTAATAGAAGAAATAATTGTCCCGCCTAGATCAAGGGGAATGCGATCTGGCTCCTTATGATTTAAAGTAGAAATTACACGTTCCCTGCAATTCACAAGCACTACCTTTCTTAAAAAAATGCTTTAAAAGATCAGTTTTTATCCTATTTTTTTACATTTAAAATATATTTATTTTACCTTTTTTATAATCCTCAATTGTTTTAATCAACATAATAAAATTTTCATCTTTGCAATCCGAAGTAACTTCATGTGAAGGAGAAATAATATACCCATTATTCTTACCCAGCACCTTTATTCTATTAATAACCTCATTTCTTACATCTTGGGGTAATCTAAAAGGCAGTGTATTTTGGGTACTTATTCCACCGAGAAAAGACAGCTCTTTCCCAAATTTTTTTGACAACTCTTCAGGATTCATAGCTTCAGGCTGAATAGGAGTAAGTACATCTAAACCAATCTCAATTAGATCAGGTATTATTTCTACTATATTCCCGCAAGAATGATGAATAACAGGAAGATTCTTATCTTTATAGACTTCCCACATCTTTTTATATCTTTTTTTGAAAAATTTTCTCCACATTTCCGGTGACATTACCATACCCCTTTGCGTACCAAAGTCATCCCCTGTACGTAACCCATCTACAATATCTAACTTAACAATTTTTTTTGATATTTCTATATTAAAATCAGTAATTCCATCCAGTATATAATTTATTTCTTTTTCTCTATAATAAAGATCCATCAATACATTTTCGTATCCTCTAAGACACCAGCTTCTTTCAAAAAGTGTAAAATCTTGTAAGGATAGAAGAAAATAGTTATCCTTCTCAATTTGACCTCTTTCTTTTATTACAGACAATAATTTATCTGTTGGCTCAGGAAATTTATACTCCATAAGACCGCCAGACTCCAACAGTGGATAGTACCTTATATGAAATCCTTCAGTAAGTATCTGGTCCCAGCCTATTCCCCAAACATCATATTTGATACCATTTTCTTTATCTATCTCTACTATATCCTTTAATGGTAAATACTTAATATGATTATCTAATTTTTCATCAACTTCACTATCTTCAATATTTAGAAGTTTTTTAATCTTATCTTTCATTTCTGGGGTATAATCTATTTGTGTTGGTAGAACATCTTGTCTAACCCTATTAATTGCATTTAAAATTCTTTCCTTTTTTACCATACTTAATATCCCCATAAAAAACTTCATTTACTTTTCTAATACCTCCTTAAACGCTAATTATTTCTATATCAGCAAATTTACAGAGTGTATTATCTCCTTTTTAAAATCTTTAAAGATCAAACTCACTGAATATATCATCGTCTATGAGTCGGTAGTTATATTAAATTTAATCTTCCTACAGGTAAGATCAGAGGCAATAAAAATTATTCTACAAAATTAATCAGATTTTTTATTTTGATCAGAAGTAAAAGGACAGTTTTTTGTTTTATATTCAACGATTTTCCAGGGGATTCCCCACTCATCAGTTTAATCCTCATCAAGTCTTTGGTAATAGGAATTAGTAGATTCTAAAATAAAACTTGCCATTCTAGGCGCTCTATCAGGTTCCTTCTGGGCTCATTATTGGCTTCTGCCTATCCTATTTTTCCACTCTCCCAAATAGCAATTTTATAGCTCTTATTAATCTTCTACCCAGATTTAACCTCTTATTCATAAAAGCATAAATGGTAAGAGATAAAACTATAACCAAACCAAAGATAAACTGGGTCCAAAACCCCGAAATTCCTGCTGATACAATTCCAGCTTCTAGGGACCCCATGATAATAGCTCCAACAAAAGTTCCGAAAATAGTTCCCATTCCGCCAAAAACTGAAGTCCCTCCTATGAAAACGGAGGCCAGTGACTTCATAAGATAGCCTTCTCCTGTTGATGGCCATAAATACAGTACCTCCAGAGTGGCAAGCACGCCCACAAATGCAGCGCAGACTCCCACCTGTATAAAGACAATTGTTTTTATTCTCTCAACATTTACACCCATCATTTTTGCACTTACTGCATCATCACCAGTATAAAGTATATGAGCACCAAACCTATGGCGATTTAAAATTAGTGCGAAAACTATAGCAATAACAATAGCCCATACTGCCTGGGCGGGAACTACTCCTCCTATCCTTCCAACCAGTGCTTTGTATAAAACCGTTCCCTGTGTACCTACCAGGGACAATCCTAATCCCCCGCTTGCTATATAAACAAGCCCCCGCCATAGAAACATCATTCCTATGGTTAATATCAATGAAGGGATTCCGACTCTCACTATCAGGACACTGTTTATAAATCCGGCTAAAATACCCACAGCCAGGCAAGTAACAAAGGCTAAATATATATTGTTTGTTTGATTAAACACAGCAGAAAACACCCAGGCACAAAACCCCATTACTGAAGGGAAGGAAAGATCAATCTCCCCTAAAATAACAACTGGTGTTAACGACAAAGCTAAAATAGCCGAAAAAGGGATGGTTGACATAAAAGCATAATAAATATTGTAACTAAGAAAAGTTCTAGGATTTCCAATGATAAATAACACAAATACAACTACTAACACTCCAAATATGCTCAACTGTAATTTAGATTCACTTATTTTTAGTTTAATTTTTTCTAGCATTTTTACTTTTCCTCTTTTAGTTTCAGTTTTTTAAGCTTCTTTCTGTATCAAGTCCTCCGCACGGACAGTTTAACCTAAAGTTTACAGTATATTATTATATTCTATTATATTATAAATTTGCCTTGGTAGTAAAAAATTACACCAAGGCAAATTACAATATATTCTGCAACTAAGCTTACTCTTTACCACCGGCTTAAGCTAATGCCCCATGTTTGGCTACATACTCTAGCTTTTCAACAAGTTCATCCAGCAATATGTCTTTCTTTAGAAATTCTCCCACAGTATTTCCTCGGTCTAAAACAACAAATCTATCTGCCACTGAATAGACATGATAAATGCTATGGGTTATAAAAATACAAGATTTACCCTGCTCTTTTGCCCACCTTACAAAATCCAATACTTTATTAGTTTCAGAAATCGAAAGATTATTAGTAGGTTCATCTAAAATAATCAACTCTGCGTCAAAATAAAGAGCTCTGGCTATCGCTATTCCTTGTTTTTCTCCACCAGATAAGCCCATAACACCCAGATTGGGAGTAAGGCCTGACTGGGTAAATCCGATCATCTTTTTTAACAGGTTAATTGCTTCTCTTTTTGACTCTTCTATTTTGATAAATCCTGTTCGCCCATAGGTCAACTCTCTCCCCATAAAAAGGTTACGCCAGATGTTTTGCTTTTCAGCCAGAGCCCTGTCCTGAAAGACAGTTTCAATTCCTATATTGCGCGAATTTTCAACAGTATGTTTTTCTTCTTCCTTACCCTTCCAATAAATCTTCCCCTCATCCTGTTTTTCTACTCCAGTCAGCACTTTAATCAGGGTTGATTTACCAGCTCCATTATCTCCTATCAGCCCTACAATTTCATTATTTCCAACTATAAAATCTACTCCATTTAACGCAGTAACTCCCCCATAAGATTTATGGATATTTACCATTTTTACCAAAGGCGGAGTTCCTCCTGAAGCTGGAGAAATTACTGCGTTATCTTTCATTGGTTATCTAATTCCTTTCTCTGCCAGGCTTGCTAAAGCCTCTACATTGCTTTCATCTACAAAGCCGCTGCCGGTATCAATGTGAAGACCTGCAAATTGGTAGGTCTTGGTCAGGCAAATCTGTAGAATGGGTAAATAACCCTGTAAGTACGGCTGCTGATCAAGTATAAGCCCCAGGTATCCAGATCTGATAGCATCAACTGAAGCTGATGATAGATCAAAACCTGCAAAATTTACATCTCCTGGTTCTAGTTTCGCTGCTTTAGCATATGTTCCTACTGTTGAAGTAAGCCCACCGTGGTCAGTTATTATTAATTTAACATCTGGATTTGCAGATATATATCCAGTTATTACCGGGGTGCCCATAGTTGCATCTGCGTTTACTTCATCTGAAATTTCCATGTAATCAACTGTCAGTCCTGCCTCTTCAAGAGCATCTATACAACCCTTTGATCTCAAACCACGGGTTTCTTGCGATAGCAGACCCCAAACCAAAGCTCTATCTCCTGCTTTTAGGTCCCATTTTTGTACACTCATTTTACCTAAAGCCAGACCTGAAGTGTATAAGCCCTGGCCAACATAGCCAAAACCTTTGGCAACATACTTTGCTTCAATGCTTGGAAGGTCTGTATTCTGGCTGGTTACTATAATTCCTTTTGATTCGGCCTCATCTACCAGTGGTGCAAATGCAGCTTCACCCGGGTGTCCCATAATGGCAATACCATCAGGTGCTGCCGCAATAGCTTCCTTAAACTGTGCAATCATTTTTTCAGGATTCCAATCAGACCAAACATAAGTTACAGTAGGTCCTAAATCCTCTTCTGCAGCTTTTGCTCCCCTGTATACAACGCTTGCAAATGGACATCCTTCAGGCCCACCAGGGAAGAACCATATGTTTACGCCCTCAAAATGTTTCCCTGCCGGTGCTTCTTCTTCAGCTGCTGCTTTACAGCCAGCAAATGAAAAAGCTGCAATCATCGATATGCTTAATATCAGCACTACTACCCATCGTAATGATTTCTTCATTTTCGACACTCCTTTCCCATTTTAACCTATTAGTTACTTTTAATAAAATTAATTGGGAGATTTGCTTCAAACCTTTTTCATATTTTATATCATTGCAAATCTCATTTTACTGATTATTAAAACCACCTCCTTTCTCCTTTATCCTCTTGTATCTTTATCTATTTTTTATTCTTTGCTTTTTTTAGAATATATTTACATCTCTTAATATACATCTATATTTCCCCAATCAGGTCTTCAGTGATTAAATTTTTCTAAAGGCTTTAATGATTTGTTAGTTAGTAATATTACTTAACATTAGATTATATGTCAACTATTTATTTTTCTTAAAACAAATTACCAATATTGTAAATTTGTAAAACATATATATTATTTCTTTACCAAATACAATTTTATTAAACTTTATACAAGCGCTTGCGTAAGTACTTGCTATATATTATAAAAAACTTCTTTATAAGTCAAACCTCAC
>JADHVN010000008.1 GCA_016783995.1 Actinomycetota bacterium | reverse complement strand
CTCACCCGGCATAGACCTTAAATTTAAAAAGAAAATCAAAGTTATTTAAATATAAAAGCTCAGTATAGTGCTGGGCTTTTTATGTTAGACAAAGACTTAAATAGAAAGTCTTATAATGAGCAAAGATAACTTAAGAGATGGCCGGGTAAAGAACTGGTTCTATCTTGAAAATGACCTATTGGACCAGGAAGATTTAACTATTTATGAAAAAACTGTTTATATAGTTATTGCTAGATATGTTAATGGTGAAAATAAAGCATTCCCAAGTTATGAAACCATTGCAAAAAAAAGAAGTATGGCTAAAATTCAAGCAAAACGAGTAGTAAAATCTTTAATTGAAAAAGGACTTTTAAAAAAAGAAGCTAGAAAAAATAAAGACAATAAAGGTTATACATCAAACCTATATACTTTATTGAACCCAAAACCTAAAGATAAAAATAGTAATTATAAAAATGAGGTGGTATCTCACAGATACCAGGGTGGTGTACACCAGATACCAGGGGTGGTATCCCACAGATACCCTAACAATACCAATATTAAAAAGACTAATTTAAATAACGTTAATACGACTAGTAGGAAAGAGGTTGTGGAAAACTCTAGTGGGGAGATAAAAGAAAAAACTGCAGAAAATAATGAAGATATTAACGATATTAGAAGAAAAATAAAAGAATCCTTGAATGAAAAGGGAAAATGTAACTTTATAGAGCTCAATGACTCTGGAAAAGAAAAAAACACTGATCCAAAAGATAAATATTTCAAAAACAGCAAGATAGAGGAATATCCTAAAATAAAAAGATATAGGTCTAAAGAAAAAATGCTACTAGCAAAAGAAATAGCAGAAGAACTTGAAGATAACCACAGTCTTGGAGCATTCCGAACTGTAGTTGATAAAATCTCAGAGCAGCAGATAAGAATATTTTTAAGTATAATTAAAGATACACATCTTACCGGGAAAATTAAAAAGAACAAAGGTGCGATGTTTGTATCACTTGCTAAAGCCTACGCTGGAAAAAATAATATAAATCTTAATTTCAAGTAATCCTGCCACAAAATATAAATTTTAAAGAAAAAAGGTAAATATGGTATTATCTGTTTTATGCGGTTTTTGGGGGATTTGAGGGGTTGAAGAAGACTCTAACTGATAAATTCAAGAGAGCTAAAAGAAATTAAAAAATCCGTAACGAAGGTAAATAAAAAAAGTAGTTATGAATGAAATTATAGAACCCGATATCACCTGTTTGACAGTGTGTCTCTTAATCTTAACTCTAGCCCATCCTACCATAGGAATTAATGGTAGTAGAAATAGCATCCATTTACCAAACAGTATATTAAAAGTTATAACCGTAAAAGTGATCCAGGCGGTATGGGCGCTTACCTTCCAGAAATAAGTTATGATGCCAAAAATAATAGTCGAAATTATGACTATCAAAAACATAGCTTCTAAAAATAAAGGAGCTTTCAGAATATATAAAATGGAGAAACCTATTATATTACTGATAATAGTTATAATTAGCGGTTTTATCCTACCCTCTTTATTCGGAATATGCAGGTCATCTAATACTTTCTTCCTGATTAATATATGTATATATAGATAAGGAATTATCATTGCAAATGTCAGACATAAGAAAGCCCAGCCTAATGCTTTTGCAGTATTGTCCACTATAGCCAGACAGATAATAATGAGCATTGGAATTGAAATAATTGTCCCATCAAAAATATAAGATAATGCTTTTGCAAATTTATTCATTACCTTGCCTGGTATCCTTTCTATATCTAAAATAGGCCCATACTTATCCGTGTGTATCGTGCTTTGATATGCTTTGGTCGGTACGTTTGTTTATTAATAGTAAAAAAATATTATAAGACACTGATAACTCCATGACAAGAATAAACAAAGTTATTTAATCATTTTTATATTCATCTGATATTTTTAATAATAAAAATTAAAATCTAAAAAGTTAAATTGCATTATTACATTTTTATATTTATAATAACATTCTTAGAGTATGTTCAGAAATAATTTTACAATATTAATTTGAAATTAACAAATTGTCTATAATTAATTGTTAATAAAGATTTTTTAGATAAATGATTTAAATTGACATAACTATGATACCGCTTGATAAAAGTCATAATGTTTTATGTATATGTATTTAATGATTATTGTAATTTTAAGCTTCTACAAAATGTAGCTCTAATATCATTTTAAATAATAGTGGAATAAAATGGAGCATATAGACAGTCAGGAGTTAAAAAATCTGGTTTCAGCTGGATATATTTGGTTAAAAAATAAATCCAGGATTGTAGATGATTTAAATGTTTTTCCAGTTCCGGATGGTGACACAGGAACAAATATGTGTTTTGCCTTAAAAAGTGTTGTAGATGAACTTTCAAAAATTGAAGATATAAAAGAAGTTACCGTAGGAGAACTTTTAAAAATTATTGCTGAAGGCAGCTTAATGGGGGCAAGAGGTAACTCGGGAGTTATTCTTTCCCAATTTTTCTATGGTTTAAGCTGTGAGATGAATTCAAATGAAAAAATAAGTATAAGCGAGCTTGCAGATGCTTTGCATAAGGGCAGTGTATATGCTTACAGGAGCGTATCTAATCCTGTTGAGGGAACCATTCTAACAGTCATGAGAGAAATGTCACAAACTGCTCTTGAAAACAAGGACACAATCACTGACATTACTTTATTTTTTGAGAAAATATTGATAAAAGGTAAAGAAGTTTTGAATAAAACACCTGATATGCTGCCTGTATTAAAAGAAGCAGGAGTAGTAGATGCAGGTGGATGCGGGTTCATCTTTGTCATGGAAGGGATGCTTAGATGTCTAAAAGGTAAAAGCCTGGAAGAAAAAGAAATTACTGAAAGAAATATACCGGTACTCATAAATATATGGGAAAAAATATTAAATTTGTCCAGGAAGGAAGCTTCGGAGGATGCTGACTTAATATTACAGACAAAAATTCTTAGGAAGGGTTTAAAGGAAAGAATAAAAAATATAATGGGTAAAATTTCTTTAAGCTCCATTAATCTGCTGCTGCGTCTTGCATATAAAATCTTAAGAAAATTTCATTTTAATAATATAGGCGGCTTAACTTCTATCAGTCGCAGGATGGTAGAAGTATGGAAAAAAAACCGGAGGAAAGATACTGTCTTGGATTTATTTTAAAGGGAGAAAATCTTTCTAAAGATATTTTATCTGATAAATTAAAAGATATTGGCAGCTCAATCATAATTGCCGGCACAAATAATTTACTTAAAGTTCATATTCATACCAATAAACCTGAGGAAACAGTAAAAGCTGTATCTCTGCTAGGCGATGTATCAAAGGTAAAAATTGATGATATGTATAAGCAGCAGAATAAATTCTTATCTGATATAAAGGAGGATGGTAAGTATGATAATAAAGTTGGAGTAATAGCAGTTGCTTCGGGCAAGGGATGGAAGGAAGTTTTTAAAAGTTCAGGCGTATCGTATATTATAGAGGGCGGAAAAACTATGAACCCTTCAGTAAGAGAGATTTTGAAAGCTGTAGAGAAAGTTGATTTTTTTAACATAATACTCCTACCCAATGATAGCAATGTATTGCTCAGTGCACAGCAGGCAATAAAATTAACTGATAAAAATGTTGAAATAAATCCATCAAGGACTATGCCTGAGGGTATAAGCTCTTTACTGTTCTTTAATCCCGAATATAACCTGGAAGAGAACAAGAAACAGATGGAAACAGTTTTAGATATGGTTAGCACAGGGATGGTGGCAAAAGCTACACGGTCAGTTAAAAATGGAAATTTTACAGTAAAAAGAGGAGATTATATTGGGTTGGCAAAAAAGGGAATAATAGCCAGGGGGAATGATTATCAGACAGTTGCTCTGGATACGATTAAAAAAATAGTAAAAAAAGACAGTAATATCATCACAATATATTGGGGAAGAGACAGCAATAAGGTTAAAGCAAAAAGTTTATATCAAAATTTAAAAAATGAATTTCCAGATATAGAAATACAACTATATTATGGCGGGCAATTTTATTATTATTATATTGTATCTGTTGAATAATCTTTATAGCAGCTTAATATTGTATCTCGTAAAGCAACACGTTAGCTGGAAATACGGGTAATTATTATATAGATTATTTATGATGGTTTAATTTTATTAAAATTAAAAAAGAGGAGAGAAGATATGCAGGATGTTGTAATAGTTACGGGTAGCGGGCATGGCCTCCCGGAAAAAATTGTAAAAGAATATGGCATAGTATTGTTTCCCTTTGGGATACACATAGGAGATGAAAGTTTTAGAGATGGTGTTGATATTACACCAGAAGAAATGATAAAGATGATATATGACAAAAAAATTGTTCCAAAGACCAGCGCTCCTACTATAGGGGATCTGGTAAATATTTTAGAACCTATAAAAAACGAAGGCAAATCTGCAGTATTCGTACTGATGTCATCGAAATTGAGTGCTGCAACTTATGAATCTTTGGATAATGCCAAAAAGAAGGTAGGCGTAGATATTGAAATAATAGATACCATGCAGGCTGCTCAGGGAAAAGAACTTATAGTGCTTGAAGCTGCTAGATTAGCTAAGGCGGGAAAAAGCAAAGAAGAAGTAGTAAATCATACGAAGAAGGTAGTTGCAAGAACAAATACCATTCTTGGAATACCTGATTTAAAATATCTATATTATGGAGGGAGAATAGGAAGAGCGAAGGTTTTGATGGGTTCCATGATGAAAGTAATTCCCATAATTGCAATAAGAGATATGGAGGGTATGGTTTCTCCTGTAGGAAGAGCAAGAAATATAATTCAGGTAAATCAGAAAATAGTTGATACTATAAAAGAAGATTTAAAAAAATTTAATGCAAACAAAGTCAAAAGGATTGTAATCGGACATGCAGATAATAAAGAAGCAGCCCGGAGTTTGAAGAAAATTATTGGAGAAAATATTAACTGTGAAGAAATGCTTGAGATGGAATTTGGATGTCCAGCCATTGTTCATCCTGGTCCTAAAGCATGGGGAGCAGGCTACTATATAGAATAGTCAGGAATATTTATGGAAAATTTAGGAATTTATAAAAATATCGGGGTTATAATTTTTTGTTATTTTTTAGGTGCAATCCCCTTCTGTTATATTATAGCAAAAATCTGCAGCAGGAAAGATTTAACTAAAATTGGAGATAAAAGTTCAAGTGCTGCAAATGTGGTATATAATGTTTCTAAATTTTGGGGAATTGTGGGTGGGCTTTTAGACTTTACAAAAGGTTATATCTCCTATTTTATTGTTCTTAAAATTACAGATTTAGAGTTTATAGCTATTCTGGCAGGTTGTGCAGCAGTTGCGGGGCATAATTATTCACCTTATTTAAAATTCTCAGGAGGAAAAGGGTTTGGAACTACTTTTGGAGTTTTTACTGCTATATACCCCTTTACCCTAATAGTTTATGGAGTTGGTCTTGTTTCAGCTCTATTATTAATTAGAAATAGATTGTGGGGATTTATATTTGGTTTTGTCAGTTCTGGTATTTTTTTATGGATTTTAAAAGGTTCACTGCTCTATTTAGTTTTAGTAATTTTACTTATAATAATTATTATTCCTAAAGATATAAACCGCTCAGAAAGTATTTTAGCCAACTTTAAATTTCGCAAAGAGAAAAAGCTGAAGGATCTTTTTACTGCATTTCCTCAAAGGTAAAATATATGGAATTTTGGTTGACTTTGAGGAACAAGGTTAGATAACTATCTTAATTTAAATATGTAATATATGTAAGTAATGTCAGAAGCTTTCAGGTGGAGTGAACCACTTCGACTAGACAAATTGTATACTAAAATATCCTAGGTTAGAATAACTGATGAGATAGAAGAGAAAAATTTTATAGGAGGTCTCATCATGAGAAAAAAGAAGAAATTTTATAAATGAGTTTAAATGTTGAATAATTAAGGAGGATTTTCTCTAATGAGAGTTGTTTTCATTACATTTTTCAGAGACTCAAAGGGCGGTGGCATTGGCAGAGTCTCATATGAGATTGCCCAGGCTTTTGCTCAGCAGGACCATAAGACTGTTTTAATCTGTCCTGGTGAGAAGACACAGCTCAGAAAAGTTACCCCTCATTTAAAATACCTCCAAATTAGAAGTATAGGTGAGGGAGATGTAGCTATTCCTTATCTGACTGTGCCTAACCTTAAGTTCCTTTTTAACTTTTTAGAAAAATTTTCTCCTCAGATTGTTCATGGCCATGATTTCGGGCCGCTTACTCTCGCCACCCAGTTTTGGGCGATTAATCATAAAATTCCCTTTATTTACACAACTCATGTTCTGCTAACGAAACCAGCGGATTTTGCTATTAATGAGTTTTCCAAAAGTTTAAAGCACCTAATGGATACAACTTTAATGAAAAAGTATTTTTTCTCTTTTTTTAAAAATTGTGATGCTTTTATTGCCCCTAATAAAGATGCTCAAAAAGACATTTTAAAATATGGCTTTAGAGAAAAAGTCTTTACTATTCCTAATGGCCGTTATATTGATACCTATCAGCGCTGTTATCCGGCAAAACTGTCTGAAAAACAAAAACAACTGACTTTTATTGGCTATTTGTCAAAGAGGAAGAACCAAAAATACCTATTTTGGGTGATGGAGTGTTTACCTGAAAATTTTGTCTTGAATTTAATTGGAGCGCCGATTAATCCTAAATATCTTCAAGAATTAAAAGCTTTTGTTCAAAAAAAAGGCCTAAAAAATGTTAATTTTTTAGGAGAAGTTCCCTACGAAAAAATTGCAGGATTGTTAGAAAAGACACATGTTTTTGTTTCAGCTTCTAAAATGGAGGTTCAAAGTTTGGTGATTATTGAAGCTTTAGCTTCGGGCACTCCGGTTGTTGGTTTGTCCAACGAGACCGTTAATGAATTTATTGATGATTCGGTTGGCTTTTGCCTGGAAGAGAAAACCTCCCCCCGGACTTTTGCCGAAAAAGTCAAAAAAATTTGCTCCCTTTCACAAAAAGAATATGAGTTTTTATGTCATAATGCCCGGAAGAAGGTCGCTCATCTGGATTGGCCAGATATTGTAAAACAAACAGAAATGGTTTATCAAAAATTGATTAAAGAGAAAAAAATCAATAGGGGAGAAAAAAAAATGAGTAATATTAAAGAAATTTTAAAAATGCTGCCACCTCCCAAATTTAAATCTTTTTTGCAAAAAAAAGTTCAAAAATCTGGAGGTAAAATTAGCAAAAAGAAAAGTATTTTGATGTTCATCATGACCATTATTGGCACTTTTTTTATCGGTACCGGTTATTGGCTTTTAAGCAAAACCAAAAGAATCCCTATTTCGAGGTAAAACTCCTTTTTTTAGAAGTGGTGTTAAAATAAAATTATGAAGAAAAACTGGCCTATGAAGGAAAAGAAACTGACCATAAGCAAACTAATTAAAATTGTCATCTTAATTTTGGTTTTAATTTCTGTTTCAGGTTCGGTTCTCCATTACTTCAATTTGCTGCCATTTACTAAAAAAGTTATCATTTTAAAAGCAACATAAAACTTTTCTTTGCTAAATCACCCCAGTCAGTACCCAGAGGATTAAGTAGTCCTTGTATGAGTAAGCCTATAGTAATTGAGAAAAGAATTTTAGCTACGTCCTCTGCACAAACTTGCTTGATAGAACCTTCTTTAATTCCTTTTTCTATTATATCTGTAAAAAAGTCTAAAAATTTTTGGTATGATTTTATTATAACTTTCTTTAGTTCTGGTTCCCATATAGCTTTAATATATAACTCTAAAAAGAGGGGTAATTGACTATCCACCTCCTCAAAAACTGGTTGAATTTTTTCTGTAATGTTTATAAGTATTTTTAGAGTATCCTTTGACTCAAGGTGAACTGAATCTAATTGGTTAGTTACCTTGTTTATCCATCCATCTAATAATTCTAAGAAAAGGTCTTGTTTGCTAGAAAAATGATGATAGAAAGCGCCTTTAGTCAAGCCAACTTTTTTACAGATTTTATTTACATCAGTTACTTCAAACCCATATTCTGCAAAACATTCTGCTGCTGCTCTTAAAATATTATTTTTAGTTTTAATACTTCTTTTTTCTTGATCCATTATACCTATAAATGATATAAAAATTTTTGCAAAATATTTAGGCCATCTTTAAGCTACTTTCTTTTAACCTGGTTGGTAAATTTATTAACATTATTTTTTAATAATACCATATTTATCCTTTTTTTTTCTTTAAAAATTTATACTTTAATGAACTAATAGACAAAGGAAATATTGTGGTACATAAGTAGTTATAAATATTATAAGTCGGGGAGATATTAGCTATCTTCCCGGCTTTTTATTTCAAGGACTAAAGACCCTTGAGTTTTCTGGCTACTATTATATAAAAGTTACTTTTTTATAGACTTTGTAACTGATATGCCATCACCTATATCAAAAAAATAACTGCTGAAACTATCCGAATCTGTTATATATCTTATATATTCTTTAATTCCCTTTATGCTGTTTAAATCATGCCTGCCGGTTTCTTTTTTAAATATTTTATTTTTATAAAAAATATTATCAGCAATTATTAAAGCTCCAGATTCCAGCTTATTTTCTAAAGTTTTAATATACCGGGGATATTCATACTTTGCTGCATCAATGAATACCAGATCAAAATTACATTGTAGTTCCGGGATTAATTTTAAAGCATTTCCGGTTAAAAATTTAAATTGCTTTTTTGGAAATTTGCTCCTGATGAATCTTGTAGCTCTTTTTACCCTGTCATGATTCAAATCTATTCCTGTATAATACCCATCTTTTAAATTTTTAACCAGAAAATAAGATGAAAAACCAATTCCACATCCAATCTCCAGAATGTTCTTTGGACCGGTCAGAAGACAGATTATTTCCAGAAACCTTCCTGTAATTACATCTATTATTGGTATTTTTTTTAAAGCTGCTTCCTTTTGTAAACCAGCTAATAATTTCTTCTCCAGATCTGCATTTTTCTTGAGACCGGCCAGCACTGTTTTTTCTTTAAGATAGGCCTGTAACTCTTTAATTTGTGTTATTTCTGTTTCTCTCATGTTCTTCCAGGGTGGAGGCAAATGAATGAGTATGTTTTTCACTATCAGTTACTACAAAATATAGATAGTCAACATCTGCAGGATTTAAAGCTGCTTCAATTGATGCCAGGCCGGGATTACAGATAGGGGTCGGAGGAAGACCTGCATACATATAAGTATTATATGGTGAATCAATTTCTTTATCTTCATTGGTCAAACCCTCATCCCATTTATCCAGGAAATAGCATAAGGTAGCGTCAATGTCCAGTTTCATATTTATATCCAGCCTGTTGTGAATAACTGCTGAAATCAAACTCCTTTCTTCCGGGTCATATGCTTCCTTCTCAATCATTGAAGCAATTTTTAATATATCATAACGTGTAAATCCTTTATCTTCAGTAAAGGAGTAGTCAAGGCTTCCGGTTTCAAACAGATACTGGGCAAGCATCATTTCAACTATGTTTCTCGCAGAATAATCTATTGTTATTTCTTCATAGGTTTTTGGAAATAAAAACCCTTCCAGGTTGGAAGTACCTTCTAAATAACTATAATTATAATTACTGATATCAACGGCCTCTTCCATACCCTTATATTCTACAAAAGGTATGTCCTGAGCTACCCTTTCAATAATTTGCTTTACTGTAAAGCCTTCCGGAATAGTAAACTTGTAGGTCACCACTGGCGGGCCTGCTGCTATTTTATCCAGAACCTTCTCATATTCAGAATTTGTTTCCAATGTATATATGCCGGGTATTAAACTTTTTTCCTTGCCTCTCTGTTCTACAAACAACCTGAAAAGAAAGGCATTATCAATTATTCCTTTTTCCTCCAGCAGGCTGGCAATTTCTTTTAAGATCATCCCCTCTTTTATTTCAAATTCAACTTCAACTCCTGCCGGGACAATCTCTTTTTCTTCTCCCCTGAAAAGACTGCATGAAACTAAATAAAAGGAAAGTAAAGGTATTACCAGTAATATGATTACTAAATTTATCTTATTTATAAGCTTATTATTTACTGCTTTCAATTTTCCTCTTTTGCCTGTCCAAATAATCTTTTAGAATTATACCTGCTGAAAATTTATCAATTATCTTACTTTTAGATTTTTTCTTTAGGAGTTTTAATGGAATTTTTGTCGTATACCTTTCATCAATGTAATCAACTTCAATGCCTGTGCTCATTACTATATCTTCAACAAAGCTGGTCACCTTTTTTGCCTGAATGCCTATTTCACCCTTCAGGGTATATGGTATCCCCACTACTATTTTTTTAATCTTATATTCATTTATTAATTTTTGAAGTTTTTCCTTTACTTTTTTGTCATTATTAAATACTTCAAGCGGCGTAGATATGATTTCCAGTTTATCTGAAACTGCTGCTCCTATTCTTTTATCTCCTATATCCAATCCCAGGATTCTCATTTTCCTTTCTTAAAGTATTTTAAAACTCTATCTCTTACAAAATCAATGGCACCGTCTAAAGAAGCGGGATCTGAACCACCTAGCTGTGCGAAGTAAGGTTTCCCCCCGCCTCCTCCTTTTAACTTTTCACTGACTTCCCTGGCAATCTTACCACAATCTATTCCTTTCTTTACCAGATCCGCAGTAGCCTGAAGCAGCATAACCGGCTTATTACCTAAAATATTACCAAAAATAATAAAAGTATTTTTCCCTTCAAAGTAATTTTTTATCTCATCACCTACTATTCCCATACTTTTAATTTCTATAGTAGGAACCAGTTTTGAGTTTGAAAAATTGAAATCAATAATTTTTAAACTATCACTCCATGGGTCGTATTCAAATTTATTTATTATTTCCTTTTTTGCAATTTTTATCTGCAATAATGTCAGCTCTTCTTCCTTTTTCTTTATATTATCTTTAATGTCTTTTAAAGTATCCAATACCCTATTATCTTCAACCTCCAGGCTGGCAGAAATATTATTTAAAATTCTTTCTTTGGCTGCCAGATAATTATATGCATGCATACCAGTCGCTGCCTCAATTCTTCTTAAATTAGCACCAATACTGGTCTCCGTTATAATTTTAAATATACCTATATCTCCTGTTCTATTTACATGAATACCACCGCAAAGTTCTCTGCTATAGTTATTTATTTCTACCACTCTTACAAACTTACCATACTTTTCACCAAATAGAGATATGGCTCCTATTTCCTCTGCAAATTCTCTGGTAGTCTCCAAACATCTTACAGAATCATTATTCTGTATTTTTTCATTTATCATTCTTTCTACTTTTCTTAAGTCTTCTTCAGATGGCTCAGTATAAATAGAATAGTCAAACCTGAACATATCTTCTCCTACAAAGGAACCTGATTGTTTTATTTCATTACCGAATACGTTTCTGAGGGCCCAATGAAGGAGGTGAGTTGTAGTATGATTTTTACTGATATTTATTCTACGGTTATAATCAACTTCTGCACTTACCTCATCACCCACTTCCAGTTCACCTTTTTTTACACTACCTTTATGGATATTAATACCTTCAACCGGAATCTTGCAGTCTGTAACAACAAAGAAATTCTCGCCTTTTCTAATAATTCCTTTATCTCCAATCTGACCACCTTTTTCTCCATAAAACGGAGTTTCCCTTAAAATTATTTCACCTTTTTCCCCTTCATATAACTTTGAGGTCAATTCCGTATTATCATTTTTATCAATTTTTATGATATTCTCTATTATCGTTTTTGCTTTACTCCTTTGATAACCAATAAACTCTACTTCCAGATTCTTATTTATTTTACGGTATATCTCCAGATTACTATCAATTTTTTTATCAAATAAAATCTTACTTTTAGATTTTTCAGTATGTTCCTTTAAATATTCATTAAACTTTTCCATATTTAGTTTTAACTTGTTTTCATTTAATATTTCCGCGGTTAGTTCGACTGGAAAACCAAATGTATCATATAGCTTAAATGCATCTTCAGGATCAAGATATTCCTTATTATCTTTTTTAATTCTATTAATTTTCTGTATTAAAACCTTACTTCCTTCCTTTAATGTTTTTGTAAATCTTTTTTCTTCATCCCTTACTAACTTAAACGAAAACTCTTTCTTTTCTAAAAGTTCGGGATATATTTTTGAATATTCACTTACGATTACCGCACCGATTTCATTTAAAAAATAATCTTCAATCCCTATCATTTTTCCATATCTTACAGCTCTTCTAATTATTCTTCTTAGTATATAACCTCTCCCCTCGTTTGAAGGTGCCACACCATCAGAAATTAAAAAGTAAATTGCTCTTGTGTGATCGGCTATTATTCTTGTACTTTTATCAAATTCTAAACTAACTTTTTTACCATTTTTATAACTGATTTTCTTCTCTGATATCTCTTCTATTTTTTTCATTATACCGTTAAATAAGGATGTTTTAAAAACAGACGGGTTTCCTTCTAAAACTGTTGTTATTCGCTCTAATCCCATACCGGTATCAATACTCTTCTGAGGGAGTTCATTATATTTTTTACCGTCAAAATTATACTGGGTAAAAACAAGATTCCATATTTCAAAAAATCTACTGCAATCGCAATTGGGGTTGCAGCTATCTTTGCCACATCCATATTCTTTTCCAAAATCATAAAATATTTCAGAGCAGGGTCCGCATGGGCCAGTTTCTCCTGCAGGCCCCCAGAAATTTTCCTCTTTTCCAAATTTATATATTTTATCAGCGCTGATCCCATTTTCTTTCCAGTGCTCTATAGACTCCAGATCTGCCGGTATATCTTTATCACCCTTAAATACTGCAACAAGTAATTTTTCAAGAGGAATTTTTAAAGTATTTAAAATGAAATCCAGAGAATATTTTATTGCTTCCTCTTTAAAATAATCCCCAAATGAAAAATTGCCCAACATCTCAAAAAATGTAAGATGTTTGTCTGTATAACCTACCCTATCAATATCACTCGTTCTAAAGCATTTCTGTACTGTAGTAACTCTTTTTCCGGGAGGTTTTTTTATTCCTAAAAAATACGGTTTAAATTGCTGCATTCCGGCAGTAGTTAACAGCACACTGGGATCATCCTCCGGTATCAGGCTTGATGAAGGTAAAATTAAATGATCATTTTTCTCAAAATAATTCAAAAATATCTTTCTTATATCCATAAGAATTAAAACCAGATTAATATTTGATAATAAAATGGATACTCCGCTTAGTCGTAACTATAAGAAGTTTTTTGCGCCCTGCGCTCAGCAGGTGGATGCCCTCCTGTCTGTTTTATAAGTCCCATCTAGTAGTGGGCATTTACGCTGCAGTCAGAGTTTGGGCTTCCAATGTAAATTTGTTGGCACAAAAATTTAACTTTAGTCACGATATAAACAGAGTACCCGGAATGATGTTATCATAATTAAATAGTTTATTCAATCAACCCGGATTTTACCCAGGAAATCCTGTATTTTGCCATTATTTTTTCAAATTAACAATAACTGTTGACCCTGCGACAAATGCACCTTCTATCCTCGCCTTGAATGACAGGGTTCTACGATACGGATGATAAATTTTTAAAAAATAGTTATTCTCTAAAATTTAAAATTAATTATTCCCTATCTTCTTCTATTATATTAATAAATACTTCTTTTAGTTGTTCATCTGTCACACTTGAAGGCGAGTCAGTAAGCATGCATACTGCAGATTGAGTCTTTGGAAAAGCTATTACCTCCCTGATGCTTTCAAGTTTCGCCAATAACATAACCAGCCTGTCCATTCCCAAAGCTATACCACCGTGAGGCGGGGCACCATACTCTAATGCTCTGATAAGAAAACCAAAATTTTCTCTAATCCTCTTTTCATCCAGATTTAGTATTTTAAATACCCTTTTTTGTAAATTCACATCATTAATCCTGATAGAACCGCCGCCTATTTCTTCTCCATTCAGTACTATATCATAAGCCAGAGAATTAACCTTTAAAGGTTCACTATCCAGGTAACCAGCTGTATTTTCATCTGGTTTGGTGAATGGATGATGCACCGGTGTGATTCTTTTCTCTTTTTCATCCCATTCAAATAATGGAAAATCATATACCCATACGAAACTGAATTCATTTTCTCTTATTAGTTTTAATTTGCCAGCTAGATGCTTCCTTATCATACCAAGCGTCTGGCATGCAGTTATAAATTTATCAGCAACAATGAGCAGCAGATTTTTTTCTTTTAAGCTTAAAACTTTAATTAAACCTTCCTTTTCTGTATTGGATAAAAACTTAGATATTGGAGATTGCAAATTCATATTTTCATCAATCCTAATCCATACCAGTCCACCGGCGCCACACTTCCTTGCCATCTCAACAAGATCGTCAAGCTCTTTTCTGGTAAAATCCGAAGAGTCACCGACTACAATACTTTTTATGCAGCCATTATTTTTTAATACGTCCTTGAAAATCTTAATTTCACTATTTATAAATAAGCCCGAAATATCTTTTATAGGAAGGTCAAATCTCAAATCAGGTTTATCTGTACCGTAGGTCTCTATACTATCTTTCCATCTGATCCGCTTAAAAGGCAGCTTTATCTTTTCATTAAATACCTCTTTAAAGATATAAGAAAATAGACCCTCCATTATTTTCATCACATCATCTGCCTCTACAAAAGTCATTTCCATATCTATCTGCGTAAACTCCGGTTGTCTGTCTGCTCTTAAATCTTCATCTCTAAAACATCTTGCAATCTGATAGCACCTATCAAATCCAGAAAACATTAAGATCTGCTTAAAAAGCTGTGGTGATTGTGGAAGAGCATAAAATTTACCCGGGTTCATTCTTGAAGGCACCAGAAAATCTCTGGCACCCTCTGGAGTACTTTTTGCCATTATTGGAGTCTCTATCTCCAAAAAACCTTTCGAGTTAAAATATTTTCTGGTTACATTTGTTACATTATGCCTTAACCTGATATTTTCCTGCATTTGCCTGGTTCTTAAATCAATATATCTGTACTTTAACCTTGTATTCTCTTCTACTTTATTTCTATCCTCAAGCATAAAAGGGGGAGTTTTTGATCTGCTAAAAATTTTAATATCTTTTACCACTATTTCCACTTCACCGGTCGGAATTGAGGGATTAATTGTATCTTTTGACCTCTTCCTAACTTTTCCGCTTATTTTAATAACATATTCATTACGGACATCTTTGGCTATAGTATAAGGATTTTTATTTATATTGGGATTAAAAACTAATTGGACAATACCAGAAAAATCCCTTAAATCTAAAAAAA
This sequence comes from Actinomycetota bacterium, assembly GCA_016783995.1. The sequence continues at coordinate 7,699 of JADHVN010000008.1, read as the reverse complement.
TTAACTTACCATGATCCCTTCTCCTGCCGACCCATCCGCTTAAAGTAACTTCTTTACCTGCAAATTCTTTATTTATCTCTCCGCATAAATTAGTCCTCATTCCGGTTTTAAAAACAGAATTAATCATAATCATTTGCTCCTATAATTTCTATGATCTTATCCTTTTGATTTTTCCAGTCAACTTTGTATTGCTTGAACTTTTTAATATCTTTTATAGTCAGGCTCCCGCTATTTATTTCATCTTCACCAATTATAATAATAAAATCATAATTATTATCTTTAGCCCATTTTATCTCTTTTTTCAAGTTCTTATTATTAAAATTAATATCACAGATCACTTCCATTTCTCTAAGATACTTTAGAATATCCAGAGAATAAATCTGACAATTTTTATTCATCGCTATCAAATAAACTCTGGATTTTCTGGCCAGTTTTGTAAACTTTAAATTTAATTGTTTCATAAGCATCATTGTCCTATCGATTCCTACTGCAAAGCCTGTAGCAGGAAGTTCCGGACCACCCAGTTGATTTATTAAATTATCATACCTCCCCCCACCGCCCAGAGCATTCTGTGCACTATACAGGTCCTCGGATATTATTTCAAATATGGTTTTAGTATAATAATCAAAACCTCTTACCAGATTTTTATCGGTCCTGTACTTTATTTTAAGGATTTTCAGGCACTTCAAAACTTCTTTAAAATTTTCCTTACACTCAGAACATAAATAAGAAGATACTTCTGGCGAACTGGCTAAAATGCTCCTGCAGCTATTTTTTTTACAGTCAAAAACCCTTAAGGGATTCTTTTCAAACCTATTCTGGCAATCACTGCATAATTTTCCCAGCTCAGGCTTTATATATTTTTTAAATTCCGCAAGAAATTTTTCCCTGCACCTGCTACACCCCATACTATTTACTAGAAGTATTAATTTTTTAAATCCCAATTTTATAAAAAACGAATTTAAAATCCAGATAACTTCAGCATCTATGACTGGATTATCTGTACCAATAGACTCTATTCCCAGCTGCCAGAATTCCCTCATTCTTCCCTTTTGCGGTCTTTCGTATCTGAACATATTACCAATATAAAACAATTTAAGTGGCATATTTTCAGAGTATATTTTATTCTCAATAACAGCTCTTACAATTGATGCAGTGCCCTCAGGCCGTAGTGTCAATGATCTTCCTTTCCTATCCATAAAAGTATACATTTCCTTTTGTACGATATCAGTACCTTCACCAATACTTCTGCTGAAAACCTGAGTATATTCAAATGCAGGGGTTATTATTTCGCTGTAATTAAATATTTCAAATATTTTTCGGGCAGTATTTATAATGAAATTTCTATAATCTATATCTTCACCATAAATATCGGCTGTACCCCGGGGAGAAATTAATTTCAAAGTAAATCACCTTTTTCCTTCTTAGTACCTTCTCTTAAAAAACACTCCTCCAGATAATAGTTTGATTCCAGTTCATATTCAAGACTACTGCTCTGGCCATGACCGGGATATATTATTAACTGCCTGTCCATTTTCTTTATTTTAGCCAGTGATTTTTTAATCTGCACCGTATTTCCTCCCGGCAAATCAGTACGGCCTATTGCGCCTTTAAAAAGCAGGTCACCTGTAAAAAGATAATTTCCTGTCTTAAGTATTATACTCCCTGGAGTATGTCCGGGAGCATTAATAATTTCAATACCAAAATCAGCAAAATAGCTATAGTCAGCATCTTTTATTAAATTGTAAGTTTTTAATGATAATTCATTTTCACCAAAAAATGAAGAAAAATTCTTTTCAGGGTCCGTAATAATTGATTCTTCAAATTCATGAATATAAAACGGAATTTTATAATTTAAAATTATATCACTAACTGCCCCAATGTGATCGTGATGTCCATGAGTATTTAATATAAAATCTGGTTTTATATTATATCCTTCAAGATATTTTTGGATGATATCAAAATCTGCACCCGGGTCTATAATTACATTTACCCCGTTCAAAGATAATATATAACAATTGACTTTAAAAAATCCTAATTCTAATCTTTTTAACTTCAATACCGGTCTTTACTTTCTAGGTAATACTCTAAAAGCGTCGTAAACTGAATCTATCTCTTTTATATTGTTAATAACATCTTTTAGAATATATTTATTGCTAATTTCTATTAAAAATCTTAATTTAACATGACCGCTTTTATCAATTCTTAAAGAATTGGCTCTAAGTATATTCAAGTCATACTCACTTATAACACTAGTAATATCTCTCAGCAGTTTAGTTCTGTCCAGAGCTTCAATCTGTATTTCAGCATTAAATTTATAAGGAGCCTTTTTATCCCAAACGACTTCAATAAATCTTTGCTTTTCAGAACTCATTAAAGTGTTAACATTATTACAGTCACTCCTATGAACTGAAATCCCTTTCCCTCTTGTAATATAGCCCAAGATATTATCTCCTGGAACAGGATTACAGCACTTTGCAATAGTTACCAGCACTTCTTCCATACCACTGACTTTAATGCCGCTGCTTTCTTTTTTCTCAGCTTCCTTTTTGTGTATATCTTCAATAGTTAACTCTTTTTTAGGCTTTGTCTGGCTCAATTTTTTTACTATTTTGGTAAAAACGTGGTGCGCCGATATCTTATGTGAACCAATACCCCTGAACAGTGTGTCCACTTTCCCAAAATTCATCTCTTTTGCCACTTCTTCAAAAATTTCTGCTGGCACACTTTTAAAAGAAAGACTGTTTTTCCTTAAAATTTTTAACATTATATCTCTACCTGCATTATATGTTTCCTGTCTCTGCTCTTTACTGAACCATTGTTTTATCTTATTGCGTGCTCTCGAGGTTTTAACAACATTAAGCCAGTCTCTACTGGGCCCCTTTTTAGTTTTCGAAACTATAATTTCTACAATATCACCATTTCCCAGGACGGTCTCAATAGGAACCATATTTCCATTTATTTTTGAACCTATTGTGTTATGCCCAACATCAGTATGTATCTGATATGCAAAATCAATAGTAGTAGCACCCCTGGGCAAATTTACTACTTTTCCTTTTGGAGTAAATACAAATACTTCTTCTTCAAATAAATCCAGTTTCAGTGATTCCATATAATCCCGGGGATCCTTAAGTTCCTTTTGCCAGTCCAGTATTTGTCTTATCCATTCCACCCTTTTATCAAATTCGCTGGGCTTTTTAAACCCGCCTTCCTTATATTTATAGTGTGCAGCAATACCATATTCTGCAAATTTATGCATATCAAATGTTCTTATCTGTATTTCCAGAGGCTTACCCTTTGTTCCAATAACTGTGGTATGGAGAGATTGATACATATTAAATTTGGGATTGGCTATGAAGTCTTTAAACCTTCCTGGTACAGGTTTCCACAATGAGTGTATTATTCCGAGGACAGCATAGCAGCTTTTAATATCGTTTACTATAATTCTAATTGCAACTATGTCATAAATGTCTTCAAATTTTCTATTTTGTTTTGTAATTTTATTATAAACACTATAATAAGTTTTAATTCTCCCGCTTATATCAACAGGAATCTTTACTTCCTTTATTTTTTTACTAACTATTTTTATTGCCTCGTCAATCAATGACTTTCTTTCTTCCAACTTCTCATCGAACATATTCTTTATTTTCCCGTACTCTTTCGGATACAGGTATTTAAAACTTAAATCTTCTAATTCTGACTTTATTTGATATATTCCTAATCTGTGGGCAATAGGTGCATAAACTTCAAGAGTTTCTATTGAATTTATACGTCTTTTTCCCTCATCTAGCGAGAATAGGGTACGCATATTATGAAGCCTGTCGGCAAGCTTTACCAGTATTATTCTCACATCTTCAGACATTGCGATTATCATTTTTCTTATATTACTTACCTGCTGCTCTTCTTTGCTGGTAAAAACTATTTTATCTAATTTTGTAACCCCATTTATAATATTGGCAGTCTTTTGCCCAAATTCTTTTTTAGCCATTTCCAGACTATAATCCGTATCTTCTATCACATCATGTAAAATCGCTGATACGATAGATACCTGATCCAGCTCAATATCCGCCAGTATTCCAGCTACTTCAAGAGGATGAACTACAAAAGGCTCACCAGATTTTCTATACTGGTTTTGATGATATTTTTTTGAAATCAGATAAGCCTTATGCAGCAACTCTTCGTCTACATCAGGATTGTAGGCTTTAATTTTTTTTACTAACTTATTATATATAAGATCAGTATTTATATTCTTAATTTTACTATTCAGTTCTAAACTCATCTTTCTTCATTTTTAATTAAAAAATTACTATTATTATAAAACATTTTCGGCTTCTCTAAAATAAGTCTAATATCACAAGTTGTATGGTCTTAAAATCACCCCAAATATTTTCTTCAATTTTGTATAATATATTAATCTTATTACCGGTTATTACCTTATCCTTGACTCTTTTATCTATTTTAAACATTATAGCATCAAATACCCTGCCGGATTGCTTGAGTTTTAACTTCACATGTCTTTCTTCCATTAAATAATAAAAATCTATAATAGCGCAGTTTCCTGTTGTAAAACTGGGTTCAGGATTACCTGCTCCAAAAGGCTTGAGTAAATTAATTTCGTTTAAAATTTTCTTATTTATATCTCTAAAGTTTAATTCCAGATCATAGGAAAATTTTTTTTGGGTATCTCTATCCTTAATATTTTTATCAGCAATTTCTAACATCTTCTTATAAAAAGTTTTAAAATTTAAAACATTCATACTTATCCCACAAGCCATTCTGTGCCCCCCAAAATTCTCAAATAAATAACCGAGAGAAACAAGATTCCCGTATAAATCAAATTTATCGGTGCTTCTTCCGGAACCCTTTAGTTTCCCTTCCATTTCTTTAAATAAAATGGCAGGAATATTAAATCTTTTTACAATATCAGAAGCCACTATTCCCAGTACTCCCTCGTTCCATTTTTTTGATTTATCTATAAATATTTTCTTTTCCTTAACAATTTTATCAAAATCATTACCAGTAATTATTTCATTTAATATGACTTTCTGAATATTCTGTCTTTCTTCATTAAAAGAATTAAGGTCATTTATTATTTTATCTAAAATATCTCCTTCTTTACTTAAAAGATTAAAACTGCTCTGGGCATTTTTTATTCTACCGGCCGCATTCAGTCTGGGAGCTATTATAAATCCTATATCGTATTCACTTATATTTTTCTTATCCTTTATTACTGCGTTTATCATTTTTTTAAGGCCAGGGTTGACAGTTTTATTAAGCATTTTAAGACCTTTTTTAACCATTACCCTGTTTTCATCAATCAAAGGCATTATGTCCGCAATAGTTGATATGGCAACAAGATCCAGAAGAGTGGTCAGATAGTCTTTTTTAAATTTTTTCTTATGGTCCTCATCCAGTTCCCTCAAAATGCTTATAATAAATTTAAAAGTAACACCGGCACCACTTAAATGTTCGAATGGATACACAGAACCTTTAAGCCTGGGGTTAATTATTATATAATTCTCTTGCTTTAAATCAAAATCAACTGATTGGTTATGATGATCGCAAACTATTACATCAGGACCCGGGCTATCTTGAATAAATTTTTGTACTTCTGCACTATTTGTGCCGCAATCAACACATATCATCAAACTATACTTGCCACTTGCAGAAACCTTTTTATAAAAATCAAGTCTCAAATCATAACCTTCATTAAACCTGTCAGGGATATAGACCTCCGCATTTAAGTCTAACTTCTTCAGGAAGTTATATATAAGTGAAGCGCTGATAATTCCATCTGCGTCGTAATCTCCGAATATCAATATATCTTCTTTTCCGTAGATTGCTTTTTTCATTCTCCCGGTACCCGTACCGATACCGGGAAGCTTTCTAAAGTCGTGCAATTGATTTAAGGTTGGCTTCAGGAAAGATATTATTTCTTCATCGGTATTTATATTTCTACCAGCAAGTATATTTATTAAAGCTGTGCTATAACCGATTTTTGTTGTGAGTTTTTTACTAACTTTTTTATTTATTCTGCATTGCCAATTTGCAGGAAAATTTGTCATTGTTATTTCTTATACTTTGGAAATCTATTATTCCATGCCACCACAATAGGACTGGCAATAAATATGGAAGAATATGTTCCAGTTACTATTCCAACAGTAAGTGCTAAAGCAAAATCCTTTAATGCTGTGGTTCCTAATATAAGAAGTAAAATTATCGGAATTAATGTAGTAAGAGAAGTATTTATGGATCTGGATAAAGTTACGTTTATCGAATTATTTACTACTCTAATGTAGCCTAACTTTCCAGTCATAGGAGTATTTTCTCTTATTCTGTCAAAAACAACAATGGTATCATTTATTGAATAACCAATTATAGTAAGTATTGCAGCTATGGTTGAAGTATTAATTTCACGGTTTAAAATAGCATAGACCCCAAGAGTTACCAGTACATCATGAACCAAGGCTAAAATTGCTGCAGCCCCAAACCTGAATTCAAATCTGATCCAGACATATATTAAAATTCCAACAATACCGATACCAACAGCTATAAAAGCATATTTGGTTATTTGTTTTCCAAAGCCAGGGTCTACATTTCTATCCTGAAGTAGTGCTCCGGTTGTTCCAATTTTTTCATCTAAAGAATCGAGTATTTCATTTTTAACTTCTGTATTAATAGGAGTTGTTCTTATTATAAATTTGTTGGATTCGGTTCGTTGAAGTATGGCATTTCTAAAACCTATATCATTCATAACACTTCGTAATTCACCAACGTTTACATCTCTTGTAAATTCCACTTCAATTAAAGAGCCGCCAAGAAAGTCAATGCCTAAATTAAAGCCGCCTTGAATAAAATAACCAGCAATACCGGCTATTATCATCACTAATGATATAATAATCAATATTTTACTTTTTCCGATAAAATCAAAATTATAATTTCTAAACCTCAAATATTATTCGCTACTCCTTCTTCTAACACCTAAAAATCCGGGCGTGTTTATTCTTGAGATACCCGACATCAGGAATATAATAGACCTGGTAAATAATAGACTTATTACCATACTTATTACCACACCCAGACTTAAAGTAACCGCAAAACCTTTTATCGGCCCGGTACCGAACCGGTATAATGCAGCTGCTGTAATTAAAGTGGTTACATTAGAGTCTATAATAGTTCTTAGCGCATTCTTGAAGCCGTCGCCAATAGCAATTCTCGGGGATTTAGCCTTTAATATCTCCTCTTTTATTCTTTCAAAAATAATTACATTTGCATCCACTGCTATTCCTATGGTCAATATAATTCCAGCAATTCCCGGCAGTGTCAGAGCTGCGCCGATCCCTGAGATTATGCCCCAGAATATTATGATATATATTATCAGACCTAAAGCAGAGTAGAATCCAAGACCTCTATAATAAGAGAACATAAATACAATAATTAAAAAAAATCCAATTATACCTGCGTACAGACCTCTGTTCAAAGAATCCATTCCCAGAGTAGGACCAACCGTGCTGCTTTCTTCTATTTTCAAATTTACCGGCAATGCTCCAAACTGCAGAGCAATCTCAATATTTTTTGCTTCATCTATACTGTCTATACCGGTAATTTCTGCGTTTCCATCTGTGATAGGGACTTTTATATAGGGAGCGGATTTAATTTCTTCATCCAGCACTATGGCCAGATTCCTGCCGATATTCTC
>JADHVN010000095.1 GCA_016783995.1 Actinomycetota bacterium | reverse complement strand
TCAAAAATATTATTTAAAAAGGTGACAAAATATGGAAAATATTGAACTTACTCTGGAGCATAAAAAAACACTTATTAAAATAGCCAGGGAATCAATTGCCAGTGCAGTCAATGGTAATATGGCTCCTGAATATAAAATAGATGATGCTATACTTAATACTATGTGCGGCGCCTTTGTGACCTTACATACTGATAGCAATTTAAGAGGGTGTATAGGCAATATAACCGCTGAAACACCTCTCTGGGAAACCATAAGAAATATGGCCGTAGAGTCAGCTTTGAGAGACCCGAGATTCCCTTCAGTTTCCCCCTGGGAGCTTGAAAGTATTAATATTGAAATTTCTGTACTGTCTCCTTTAAAAAGAATAAATAATTTAGAAGAAATAGAAGTGGGAAAACATGGACTATTTATAAAGGAAGGTTTTTACCAGGGTCTGCTTCTACCACAGGTAGCAACAGACTATGGGTGGAACAGGATTCAATTTTTGGAACAGACCTGTTGTAAGGCTGGCCTGGATAAGGACTGCTACAAACAGAAAAATACAGAAATTTTTATCTTTTCTGCCATAGTATTCGGGGAAAAAGATTTGGAAAAACATCGGTCAGATAAATAAATCAGCAATATCGCGATTTAATTTACTTACAATTACACCAATTAAGCCGGGCCCGGTATGGGCACCAATAACAGGGGTGCATTCTGTAATCATTATGCTCACACATTTTAAAGAAGACTGGATTCTTTTCATAATTTTCTCAGACTCTCTCAGAGAGAGTGTATGAATTATTGAAACTATTACCCACCTCTCTTTTTTAAAATTTCTTATTACCTTTCTGGTAATCTCCGCCAGTGAACCATGCCTGGTAACAGCAATTCCTATCATTTCCACTACTCCATTTTTTATTCCCAGGAGAGGCTTTATTTTTAGAATTCTTGACATCAAACTTGCAATTGCAGGAACTCTTCCACTTCTTCTTAAATATTTTAAGGTGTCAATAGTGCCATACAATTCTATATTATCCCTTAAAAAATTAAGCAAATACAATATTTTGTCATAGGAATATTTTTTTAAAATAGCCTTAGCCGCCATCAAAACCATAAATCCTGTACCCATAGAACCAGACAATGAATCAAATATTTTTATTCTTTTTTCAGCTTTAATTAAACCCCTTGCAATCCTTGCTGATGTTATAACAGCAGATAATTTTGAACTTATGTGAATCGAAAATATTTTTTTATACTCCTTAAGCAGTTTTTCATAAACCCGTGCAAAATCATGAGGTGAAGGAGAAGAAGAACTAAATATTACTTTCTTTTCTTTCTGAAGAGTATAAATTTGATTTGAGTCAATATCTACACCATCTCTAAATTCTTTGCCATTGTAATGAATATAAATAGGAACAACATTTATGTTATACTTTTCCGCAATTTCTCTGGATATATCTGATGCGCTGTCAGTGACCAGCACATACTCCTTTAAATTTTCTAAATTCTCTCTCATTGTATCACTTTATCAGTAATCTTGTACCAGCCTCTAACTTATAGTTAATATTATATCCTATTTTAAACCAGCAGTAATAATAGATATTGTTAATAGATTTTATAACAGTCACCATTGACTGGCAACAAAGATTTGAATCTTTTCAACAAGCGAAAAAATAAAAATTTTAGATGATGATGAATTTTAAACGAAATTTTCTTCTTTAAACTCAATTATGATAAATTTACTTCATAAAGTTGAAGTAATATTAAACAACTTAAAAAAGTAATCTTAAAAAAGTAACGGATTTTGTCTCCAAACCAGGTAACGGATCTTGGAAAGTACTGCTTATTTATATCATAGGAGCAGAGCCGCTTTGGGTTTTATATACCTATTTTAGTAAGAGATGCAGACAATAACTTAATTTGATACCGGTATAGGAGTTTAGCCCCTCCGGAAAACTCCGGCGGCAGCTCATCACTCCTTCTTCTGCTAATAATTCAAATTAGAGTTTTACTTCAGCTTAATAACTAATCCTTTGTCAAAAACATCAGCTATTCGTGACAAAGTATCTATAGAGAAATTTTCATGGCCATTCTCAACCTTTGAGATATACTGCTGGACTGTCCCTAGTTTTTTTGCTATATCTTCTTGAGTATATCCTAACTTCATTCGTATATCCTTAATCTGCTGGGCTAGTTTCATTCTTTCTGGGGAAATCTTCACTTCTTGAAGTTCTCTGAGCTTAACTCCACGGCCTTTTAATTCTTCATAGATCCGTTCGAAGATTGTCTGCCAGAAAATCACTCTATCTTTAAGCCAGCGGTCTTTTCTCATTCGCTTCTTTATAGTCGGCCACTTCTTACAGAAAGTTACCTTATCGATAATACTGAAAGCTATCTTAGGATCACTGACCCGGGAAAATAGTTTTTCTGCATAGATGTCAAATTTGGGATTGTTCACATCCTTTAAGATTTTTCTTACCTCAATTTCTCCAAGACGGCTGTCCCACAGCCAGTTTGTTTTTATATTTATACCCATTCCTTTCGCTTCGCTCAAGGCACAAAACGGAATTAAAACCGTTGTCCTTAAGCCTATTTTATTTTATAAATATATCTTTTTTTCAGACTTCACCTCAAATTAATTTCTCTGGCAGTTTCTTTAAAATCTCATAATCCAAATGTGTTATTACTTTGTCAGTATCTACTTTCGGTACTAAATCCAGGAGCTCAATTTTTAAATTCATCCGGTTAAATCTCCTGTACCAGGCAATAAGAGCTTCTGCTTTATCATAGGGAAAATATTCAAAGAAAAATTCTGATAAAGCCCTGTGATGTTTTGATAAATAGTAGAGATCAAATAAGTCTTTTACACTCTGGCGGCCGGCATGGATTATTCTGCCAGTAGTATCTATTTTTTTGACTGTTCCTATGCCAGCAAATATTTTTCTGTAATAGACACCTTCCAGGGAATGCATCCCATTTTTTATTCTCTTGATGTTCTTCAAGAAATCCTGAACAAAATCTATTTTTAAAACACACCGCCTCTTAAGGCCTAAAGAATAAACCGTTCCACAGAACTTACCCAAATATTCCAGAGGAAGACTTGGCGTCTGCTTCCTGCTTCAATGATACATGACTCGTAGACCGCAAGATTTCTTGCGTTCCGCTGCCAGAGGTATCTCCACAGGCGTAAATTCCCGGAGAACTTCCGGTAATATAATGTTTTAGATTTATTGCTGCATTTTCATCGCGGTCAATTACTAATCCACACTTCTCGCACCTGTATATCCTTTCTGACAGATTGAAGTTTTTCTTAATTGTTTTACATCTGGAACACATCTTTGATGATGGATAAAATCTTGGCACTCTTAACAAATATGAACCATACCATTCTGTCTTGTAACTGAGCATATTCATAAATTTGCTCCATCCTGCATCGCCAATCTTTCTGGATAAATGTCTATTCCGCATCATTCCCTGAATATTAAGGTCTTCGATTACAATTACCGGCTTAGTTTTCGCCAACTGAGTTGAAACCTTATGCAGAAAATCATTGCGCCTGTTTTTAATACTACAATGGAGACGCGCTAAGCGCAAAGCTGATTTCTTTCTATTGGCCGAACCTATCTTTTTCTTTGAATGTTGTTTTGACCTTCGTTTTAGAAGTTTTAATGCATTGTCTAAAGGTCCTGGTGATTCTATCCTTTCTCCATCGGAGGTAACGGCAAAACAGTTTATGCCAACGTCAATTCCTATAACTGAATTCTCTGCAGCCTTATGCTTTTTTCGCTCTCGCTCTACAGAAAAAGAGACAAACCAACGATCTGCTTTCCTGGAGACTGTTGCTGAAAGGATACTCCCCTTAACATCTGTCCTCTCTTTGGTACGAATTATCCCTATTCTGGGAAGTTTTACTGAACTTTCAAAGATATGGATTGAACCAGTAAGCCGAAATGAATTATATTTGCCTTTTTTCTTGAATTTGGGGAATCCTACTCTTTTTCCTGATTTTAAGCCACGATAGAAGTTGTTAAAGGCCCGGTCTAAATCACACAATGACTCTTGTGGTGCACATTTGGATACTTCATACATCCAGGGAAATTCAGTTTTCTTGAGTGCGTTTAACTGTCTGTGTTGTTCAATGGCATTGCTTGATTTGCCTGTATTTTTGTATTCCTCTATTCTACGAGCCAACCCCCAATTATAAGCAAACCGTGCACAACCAGCATGTTTGGAAAGCAGCGTTTTTTGCTTATTGTTAGGTTTTAATTCATAACGATAGCTTTGCTGGACTAACATTTTTCAATCTCTTTTATTGCTCTTTTTGCTTTGTTTTTTGCTGACCGCCTGCCATATAATCTCGCGCAAAAAGAAGTTAATACATCTATCATATCCTGAACTAAATCATCTTTCATTTCACTCTCATCAATTACTACTATTCTTCTGCCAGAAGCTTTAAAGAGTGCTTCCAAATATTCAAAGCCAAACCTAACCAATCTATCCTTGTGCTCTACTACCACTATTCTTACATCCCGATTCCTTAAAATGGATAAAAGCTTCAGCCTTTTGCCGTCCAGTCCGCTTCCTACCTCTTTTATTGCTGATATAACCTGTAATCCCTGGGAAGTTGCATATTCCACCAATCTTGATAGTTGCCTGTCTAAATCTTGCTTTTGGTCAGAGGATGAAACACGGGCATAAAGAACTGCTGAAGACGGCCCTGCTTCATAACTTGCCTCTGGCTCTTTAACAATAATTGTTCCTGTTGCCAGCTGCTCTGCCGGAAGAGGCAACTTGCCTGTTTTCCATAACCTCCAGGCTGTTTTATAGGAAATCCCTTGTTTTTTTGCCCAGGTAGATAGTTTCATATTATCCTTTACAGGGATAAAATACTACACCTGGGTAAATTTGTCAATACAATTCTTAACTGTTTTCAGCCCTCATAGGTATAAGCTTAGGGTCGTCTTGCTCATCCTCTAATTTAAAGTCAAAACCACTTTCTTTAGAAATAAAATTCATTATTTGATCTGGGTCCTCTTTTCTATAATCTTGAGTAAAAAAATCCAAGTCTTGAGAAAACCTATGATCGAAATAAAAAGATAAAGCTGTTCCTCCGGTCAGATAGTATTTTATGAATTTCTTTGTTATCAGCCTATTTATTTTTCTTTGCTCACTTTTAATATAAGAAATTTTACCTTTCATCTTTCACTCTAAAAATAACTATACTACTTATAAGTAGTATCTGTCAACAAAAAAATAAATATTTAACTTACCAACCTCTTGACTTAGGCCCCTGCATATGAGCACTTTAAAATCTGTGATTTAAGAGCCTTTAATATATTAGCCAGGGGAGAAAATATCTATTAGCTGATAGTTTTTAGAGCTTTCATCAGGCAGTTTTTTGCGTTTTACGCTATAATCGTGAATGACTTCATTCCGTTTTCCACATCAATATTTGCCAGGGTGATGTAAATGGTGCCTGTGGCTCGGCCGGAGGCTGTCCGCTTGGGCAAAATATTATTTTAATTATGTAATATGGAGTTGATATTTCCAAAATGATATGTAAAATGGAATTACGTATTCCAGAATT
>JADHVN010000094.1 GCA_016783995.1 Actinomycetota bacterium | reverse complement strand
TATTAATTGATAAATTTAACAATAATTATTTATCAATTGATACTTTTAATATAAGCAACAGGCCTTGCAGTTCCTAATACCACCACAATAGGAACTATATCGCACCCAATAATAACCAGTTAACAAAATCGGAACTATATCGCAAATAATATATCTTTTTATATAAAAATATTAAGAAAACATTTGGACTTAACTGCAAATTAAAGTATATTATATATAATAATATATAACTAATTCATAAGTAATTCTCTTTCGGCCAAAAGCATTATATATTAATCTAAAGTAGTAAGTCTGAAAGAAATGGTTTCATTACGTTTTGTGCCTTGAGCGAAGCGAAAGGAATGGGTATAAAAATGAAAATAGCAATTACAGCAGATGCGCATTTAAAAACAAAGGAAGAAAATCCTGAACGATACAATGCATTAATAAATATTCTCGATCAACTATTAACGGAAAATATAAATAATCTTATTATTGCAGGAGATTTATTTGATATAAATAGCCAGAATTATTCAATATTTGATGAGCTTTGCAAAAAGAAAAAATATAACCAAATTCAATTTTATATTATTCCTGGAAATCATGATTCAGATATTAAGTCTAAATATTTTACTGCCAATAATATTAAAATTTTCAATGAACCTACAATATTAGTTTTAGGAGATCCTGCTATAAATTTCTTTTTTATACCCTATATTTTGAATAAACCCATGGGAAAAATTATAGCTAGTTTTAAGGATACTTTACCAGAACCATGGTTATTAATTGGGCATGGAGATTATCTATCAGGTATGAGAGATATAAATACTTATGAATCAGGTATTTATATGCCACTTAGCAGAACTGACATCGAATATTATGAGCCTGTTAAAGTCATATTAGGACATATCCATAAGAAAACTGATATTGGTAAGGTTCATTACTCTGGTTCACCTTGCGGGATGGACATTAATGAAACAGGGAAAAAGAGTTTTCTAATTTTAGATTCAAACAGCTTAGATATCTCTGAAAAAATGATTGAAACTAATTATATATTCTTTAGTGAAACTTTAATTGCCTTACCAACTTCAAATGAATTTGATTACATCAAAAATAAAATAACAGATTTAATTAATAAGTGGAATCTTAGTAAGGATGAAATCCCCAAAGCAAGAATTCGTTTAAGGGTCAAAGGATATACTTCAGACAGGAAAAAACTTGAATCAGCTATAAAAGAAAAACTTAAGTTATTTACCTTTTATAATGATGAAGAACCTGATTTAACTGGAGTTTCAGTATTTAATGATCCAGAACGGATAAGTATAGTTGAAAGAGTAAAAAAAGAAATTGACGATTTGGAAGAAAATCTTGAATACGCACAGTTAAAAAAAGATTATATTTTAGAGCAAGCTCTTCATATTATTCTTAGAGAATAAACATATGGGAATAAAAATTGAGAAAATAACAGTAAAAAATCTGGGTCCAATTCAAAGTTTTTCTAAGGAATTTGGTTTGCTAAATCTCATTTACAGTAAAAATGAACGTGGAAAAACATTTTTAACTGAATTTATTATCCGTTCATTATTTAAAAATACAAACATAAAGAGATGGAAATTTAGAGGAGGAGGAAGTGGAAAGGTATATGTAAGTGGCTTGGATAAAGAACTCATAGAATTCTCCCCTTCCACACCAAAAAAGCTTGAAGATTTTTGGGAGGAGGACGAAACAGGATTACCTCCTTCAATGGTTAAGTTGCTAGTTTCAAAAGGTGGAGAACCTTCAATAGAAGATACTGAGGAAGGTATTGATAAAAACTTAATTAAAGAAATCTTTTCAGGAATAAGCCTTTTAGACAAAATAGACAATGAAAAAAATATTAATAAAACAATAAAGTCAGCGCAATTAATAAATAGTAATATTGACATCAGAGATCAAGGAGATGGGAAAATTTATCATGATCTAAAAGAAGAAATCAATCAAATTGATAATCTATTTACAGAAATTGAATCAAAGTATGTAGAAGGTATTATAGAATCTTACAAGAAAGAAGAAGAATCTCTAAAAAAACATTTAGAAGAGCTAAATAAGGCAAAACGCTATGAGGCATTCTTGATTTCTAAAAAAATAGATGAGATAGAAGGAAAATTATCCCAAAATCCTGAAGATAAATTAAATAAAATATCAACAGAAATAGCAATCTACGAAATTACAAAAAATGATTGTAATGTTAAAAAACAGCAACTCAAAGATTCACAGGAAAAGAGTAGGCATTTTAGCTGGTTGAAGGAGACAATACCACTATATGAGAGATTAACTATAAATTCTATTAAAAAGCCTGGCTATCTACTGCTTATTATTATGAGTATTTTTGCTTTTATAACAGCAGTTCTTATTTTTCTTAATATAATAATTGGTGCTACTTTATTTTTATTAATTAGTGCTATTTTATCTTTAGCAGTAACAATTGGTTTAACTGCTTTCTATATTAGAAATCTTTTTAATTATTCAAAATACGTTGGACTAAATGAAGAGTTAAATAGAATTAAAGTAGAATTTAAAAATAAAATCGGTAACAAACTTACGGACATTGCTTTACTTAATGCAGAATTGAGTAAGCAAAAAGAGTTTTATGATAAGGCAAAATTTTTAGAAGAACAACTTGAAGTAATTAGGAATGATTATGAAAAACAACATTTTTCCATTCAACAAAAATTTAACGAACTTGCTGTTAAGCAAATCTTAGAATCAGACTGGCATGTCTTTCTGAATACAAAAAAACAAGATAATAATATATTAAAATCCAATAAAGAAGAAGAACAAAAAAAATTAAATAATTTACAGGTCCGAGAAGCCGATTATTTAAATGAAGATATTGGTATTAAATTTGATATTGATGAATTTAATGAAGTCAATATTAAAATCGACGATATTTCAAAAAAAATTAGTGAACAAAAAAAAGAAATTGACGCGTTAAAACACAATGTCTGTATTAAGACGGAAAATGATTTTAGCATTTCTTGGGAACAACTTATAGAAAATTTGAAAAAGAAAAGACTCGAAAAAGAAAATGATTTAAATACATTAGAAGCTAAGATTACAGCAGGAATTATAGTCCATAATGTAATATCTCAATTACGTGTAGAGGAAGATAAAAAAATCTTAGAGGGACTACAATCAGAAATAGTTCTTAAACCATTAAGAGACATAACACACCGTTATAATAAACTCGCTCTGGAGGAAGATAAATTAATAATATCTGATGATTTCAATAACTTTCCCCTTAAAGAAATAAGCACAGGCGCAGAAGAGCAAATAATGTTAGCACTACGAATTGGTTTTAGTTCAAAACTTTTAAAGAAAGATGCCCTCTTTTTAATTCTTGACGATGCATTTCAGCATTCGGACTGGCATAAGCGGGAAATTCTTATAAATAAATTGGTGGACATTACAAAAAAAGGATGGCAGATAATCTATTTAACTATGGATAACCATATAAAAGGGCTATTTGATAAAGTTAGTAAAGAATTTGAAGCAGGTAAATATAATAGTTTTGAGCTATAAGTTAAGTCATTCTATTTTAACATGTTAAATGGAAAGCACATACCACCTTATCTTCTTTTATTTTTTTCCTTATCCTTTAGAATGCCCGCCTTTTCTTTTAAAGCAACATTAGAAAGTTCAATAAGTCTGTCGTGGGGGCATGCTTCAATACATTTTCCGCATAGAGTGCACCTGGTAAAATCAAATTCCGGAATAGCCTTTTCTTCATTCCAGATTATAGCCCCGTTTTCACAAGTCTTAAAGCATTTTTTGCAGTGCAGGCATCCCACATCACATTTCTCCCTGCCGGGAATATTTTTAAGAGGTTGATAGCTGCATAAATATACTATATTGGAATCTGCGGGTACAAGCTGTATTATATTTTTATGACACTCTGCCACACACAGACCGCACCCGATACACTTATCAGGGTCTATTACTGCTACATTCATTTTTTCATCAATAGATATGGCACCATTTGGGCAAACTGCTATACAATCACCCAATCCGAGGCAGCCATAAGGACATTCTTTATATCCGCCAAGAAGTTTGGATGCGGCGTTGCATGTTTTTATACCGGAGTAATTGCCAATCACACCGGAATTTCCATAGCAGCGAACCACTGCCTTTTTATTTATTTTAGAAGAATCCACTTCGATACCCAGTGTTTTTTCCAGCCCCTTAAGCATCCCTGGCTCCTGCAGCACAGTAGCGCAGGTATTGGTAAAAAAAATATTCTTATCCTTTGTCAGTGCCTGGGCATATGCAAAGCATCCCGGATACCCACAGGCGCCGCAGTTGACACCGGGAAGATGTCCTGAAATCTCTTCGGTTTTTTTAAGAGATTCAGGCTCCCTGGGGAGAAACCTGTTCACCATAAAAATCAGTATCCCACATACAATCCCTATTGTACTTAGAATTATAATAATTAAACTCGTACTCATAATAACCTTAAATTCCTAAAACATTTTATATTTATACCATTCCGTTAAAGCCAATAAAAGCCAGTGCCAGAAGAGCTGCAGTTAAAAAAGCTACAGGCAGTCCTCTCATAGATTTTGGAGAGTCAGCAAGATCAAGCTTTTCTCTTATGCCCGACATAATAATAAGCACCAGAGTAAAACCGATTCCCGCTCCCAAAGCGTTTACAGTACTTTCCAGAATTGAGTAATTTTCTGCCGAGTTTATAAATGTTATACCCAGCACTGCGCAATTAGTGGTAATCAGGGGTAAATATATTCCAAGTGCATTATAGAGGATTATATTAGTTCTCTTTATAACGAGCTCTACTATTTGTACCAGAGATGCTATCACCAGGATATATATTACAATATTCATAAATTCCACTCTATATGGCACCAGTATATAGTTATAAATTACCGAAGTGGAAACGGATGCAATTAACATAACCAGTGTTACAGCTATACCCATACTTAAAGCATTGGATAATTTTTTAGATACCCCGAAAAAAGGGCACAGCCCCAGGAATTTGGCCAGAACTATATTATTTACAATAACCATCGCTATAAATATGGTAAGAAGATTACTCACTCTTTATCACCCCTATCAATCTGAATAATGCCATCATGACTCCTATTATCAAAAAAGCTCCCGGAGGAGAAATAAAAAAGATCAATGGATGTGTAGACAAGCCTGGCAGTTTGAATAGCTGTCTTCCGAATATTTCCAGGCTTCCTGTGCCCAGAGTTTCCCTTAAAAATGAAATTATTATAAGAGCAATCGTAAAGCCGAACCCGATTCCCAGCGCATCGGCTGCAGAAAGCACCACCGAATTTTTAGATGCGAATGCCTCTGCCCGTCCTAAAATAATACAATTTACCACAATAAGTGGAAGATAAATTCCCAATGACTTGTGAAGCGGAGGGAAATATGCTTCAAATAACAGACTAAAAATAGTAACAAATGTGGCTATTACCACTATGAAGACAGGAATTCTAACCATAAGAGGCGTTGCTTTTCTTATGCTTGAAATCATAATATTTGAACAAAGAAGAACAAATATCACACCGGCACCCATACCAAGAGCATTGGTGATGG
>JADHVN010000093.1 GCA_016783995.1 Actinomycetota bacterium | reverse complement strand
AATTCCTTCCTCCAGCTCAGGCTTACAGTAAAATCTATCTTTCTTTGGATACCATTTGAATTCTCAAATAAACCACCCATGTTTGCAATAGATAAAAATATATTTAAAAAAAGCCAAATACTGCCTCTTGCAGCTCTTCCTATCATTGCTCCATCGCAGCCAGTAAATTTTAAAACTTCCAAAGCTTTCTGCGGTGAATCTATATCCCCGCTTACTATTACAGGAATACTAATAGTATCCTTTACCTTCCTCACAACCCCATAGTCAACTTCTCCTGAAAAACCCTGTTTAACTGTTCTTCCATGAATAAAAATTGCACCTGCCCCGCATCCTTGAACTATTTTTGCTATATCTATTATGTTTATATTATCCCTATTCCAACCAATTCTAACTTTTACACTTACAGGTTTTTTAACTGCTTTTACTACCTTTAAAATTATTTTCTCTACCTTTTTTTGATCTTTCAGTAAAAATCCCCCACTTCCAGATCTTAATATTTTCGGTACAGGACATCCCATATTAATATCAATAATATCAGCTTTATCTTCTACCCTTTTAGCAGCTTCGGCCATTATTTCTGGATTCGAGCCAAAAATTTGCAATACACAGGGCCTCTCAAATTCAGTTATATCAGTTAGAGCTAAGCTTTTTTTATGTCTGTAATAGATTCCATAACTTGCAATCATCTCAGTAAAAGTCAGTGCTGATCCAAAAAATTTGGCAAAAATCCTGTATGTATTGTCACTTATTCCAGCCAGCGGTGCAGAGATTATAGGATTTTTTATTTCAACGTTCCCAATTTTAAATAAATAATCCGATGTTTTGTAATCAATTATATTAATTTCTTTGCCATTGGATAAACCCAGCTGCTTTTCTTGTAAATTTGAGGGCGGGTATGACCTAATATATTCCACAAGATAATCACGTACTAATTTCTTTAGCTTATTTACAATGCTGTTTAATTTAAATTCTTCCACATCTCTATAAAAAATATCTATTTTCTAATAATTTTTTTATTTCATTTATGGAATACATTTAGGAAAAAACTAACTTATTCTCTGATGTCGCGTGGATCTAGTAAAAGTTGAACACCGTCAAGAATTTCTTTTACTCGTTCTACCGAAAGTGTGCCAATTTTCTTTATTAGATCGCTTTTATCCACTGTATAAATTTGAGAGACGTTAACAACACTTTGTTTTAAGAGATTAGCTTCACCAGGATTAAGTAGTACATTCCCTGGCGCTCCCTTCCGCCCAAGATTTGAAGTTAGCATACAAACTACAACTGTATTTATCCTGCTCTTGTTGAAAAGATTATTCTGAATAACTACATGAGGATGCATATAGCCTGGCTCCGATCCAGAAGGTTCACCAATATCTATCCAGAAAATATCTCCCTGATTAATCACCACTCACCCTCTGCAAATCGTTTATGATATTTTTTCATACGCATTTGGTAGGCTTGTTCATCAGAACTAGTTTTATTATCATAAGTCTTATTAATCTGCTTTAAAAGTTGTTTGTTTTCATATTGCCTGATATAATCCTCTAGTGCTGTAGAAACCAGCTTACTGCGTGTAATTTCTAATTTGTAGGCCAAGTCTTCAGCTCTTTTAAATAAAGATTCATTAATCGAGACAGCGGTTTTTATATTCGTCATGAATTTTATACCCCCATTCCTACCAGAAGTATAACTTTTTATTGACTATATGTCAAAAAAAATTTAAAAGATTGTGGTTTATTTATTCTTATCAATCAGTATCTTTAAACCTTTTAAGGTTAAATCAGGGTCATGGATATCAATCCACTTACTTTTGCCAACCATTAATGCTGCAAGCCCGCCAGTTGCAATAACCTTAGGCTTGTAGTTACTATCCTTTTTTCTTTCTTCTTTTATTATTTTATCAATAATGTAATCAACCTGGCCTAAAAATCCATGCAGTATTCCAGAACGGATGCAATCATATGTGTTTTTACCTATTACTGTCGGTGTCCAGCTTAAATCAACCTTTGAAAGTTTGGCAGCACATGCAAAAAGAGCCTCTGAGGAGATTTCTATTCCAGGAGCAATTACTCCACCGATATATTCTCCTTTTGATGATAATATATCAAAAGTAGTAGCTGTCCCAAAATCTACAACTACAGCTGGACATTTATAAATTTCCTTAGCAGCTACAGAATTTGCTATTCTATCAGCTCCTATCTCTTTCGGATAGTCATATAATATTTTAAGGCTAGTCTTTATGCTGCTATTTACTATAAAAGGTGTGCAATTAAAATACTTCCTGCTCATTTTTTTAATCTCATCAAGTATCCTTGGAACTACGCATGAAACAGCTATTTTACTTACATCTTTTGGATCAAATTCTGAATTTTTTAAAAAACTAAACACAGAAGCTGCTATCTCATCTGAAGTTTCATACTTTGGGGTAACCATTCTCCAGGATGAGAGTATGTTATCCTTTTCAAACAGCCCTATTACTGTTTGTGTATTACCTATATCTATTGCTAGTAACATTTTTTACTCCTCTCCGCACTCAGCATCTTTTTCTGTCAATATATCAATTCCATGAGGCAGCGGTCTATATATTAGCTCCAGGCTGTCTTTCACTCCTTTTATGCTGCCGGGAAGATTTATTATAAGTGTTTTTTTTCTTATCCCGCTTACTGCCCTTGAAAGTATAGCTCTTGGTGTTTTTTTCTGTCCTTCAACCCTAATAATTTCACTAAAACCAGAGGCATTTCTCTCAATAACCTCAATTGTTGCTTCAGGTGTTATATCACGTGGAGAAAAGCCTGTACCGCCTGAAGTAATAACAAGACTTGCTCTGCCATTATCACAGATATCCAATAACTTTTCTTTTATCATATCTATCTCGTCTGGGACAATAGTATAATCAGAAACTTCCCAGCCTTTCTCTTTAAAAAAACTAACTATATATTTTCCGCTTCTATCCTCTCTTTCACCCCTATAGCCCTTATCACTTACTGTAATTACTGCTACTTTTAGCATCTTTTTATCCTTCATCTATCATTTATTATTATCTAAAATATTTTATTTTTTTTGTATAAAAATTGAATCCCCTGTTTCTATTTTTCCTGGTTTTAAAACTCTGCAGAATATCCCTTCCTCAGGCATTATGCAATATCCAGCAATGTAATATATCTCGCATGGTTTTGGACACTCTTTCCCAATCTGTGTTACTGCTAAGATAACTTTATCTCCAATACCTATAATCTCGCCTATCTTTAGTTTTTTTAGCTCTATTCCCTCAGTTGTTATATTTTCAGCAAAATCACCGGGGCTAGTATTTACCCCTTTTTTATTTATATCTTTTATACTCTCATAAGAAAGAAGGCTTATCTGGCGATGCCCCTTGCCGCTATGCCCATCTCCTTTTATGCCATACCTATTTATTAAAGCCTCTTTAACTGGAGTCTTTCTTTCTCCCCTATTCCTATTTATGTTTATAGAAATTATTTTTCCCATTTTTATGATTCTCCAGTCTTTTTACTTTAAATAATCAGACTTTCCACCCGTCTTGCTTACAAGCTCAATTCCACCAATAGTCATATCCTTCGAAATAGCTTTACACATATCATAAATAGTAAGCAAACTAATGCTTGCAGCAGTTAGGGCTTCCATTTCCACACCTGTCCTGTCATATCCTTTAACTACTGATGTTACCCATACTTTCTTTTCTTCCTCTAAGATTTTAAATTTTATATCAACATTAGTAACCTTTATTTGATGGCATAGAGGAATCAGCTCCCAATTTTTTTTAGCTGCATTTATTCCTGCAATCTTAGCAGCTGCAAAAACATCTCCTTTTTGAATTTTATTTTCCTTTATTTTTTTTATTATCTCACTTCCTAAAATTATATAGCCTCGAGCTTCAGCAGTCCTAAAAGAATGACTCTTACCAGAAACATCAACCATTTTAACTTTTCCATTATCATCTATGTGAGTAAATTCTTTTGATTTCTCCATCTCCCTACAATCACCCTCCAATCTGATTCATGTAATCAGGTATTTCAGTATTACTCTGATTATTTAATTTAGCGCAGTGTATCCTGCTTTCAGGTTTTGTTTTTACAAATTTTATCAACTCTCTTTTTATAATACTATCAGAAACATCACTCCTTATTTTTGCCTTAATGTTAAATTCATCATCTGAAAATAGGCATAACCTAACAGTTCCTTTTGGTGTGAGCCTTATTCTATTACAATATCTGCAATATTCTTTATTGTTTATAATAAAGCCAATACTGCCTTTGCTGCCCGCTAACTTATAATAAAAAGCTGGTCCATAGCCAATAGATTCTTCCATTTTATAATAACTTCCAATTTTTTTCATAATTGAAATAATTTTAGAAATAGTAATAACTGCTCCATTGCCAGTGGTCCTTATTCTTCCGCATTCTACATCATCTAAAACTATGGTCGGCATCATTTCAATAAATCTAATACTGACAGGTTTTTCAATAGATAATTTAATAAACTGGCTAATATCATCTTCGCCTAAAAAATTTGTTAGAACAGTATTTATCTTAACAGGATTTATTCCAATTTTTATTGCATTTGATATCGAAGACATGACCTGTTTTATATCTCCGCCTCCCGTAATCATCCTATATTTATGTGGATTTAAACTATCCAAACTTATATTTATTCTTTTTACTCCTAAATCATATAATTGCATTAGATATTTATTCAATAATATCCCGTTAGTAGTCAATGAAATATCTTCTATTCCTTTGATTTCAGTGATGCTTTTTATCAGGGCTAGAACATTTTCTCTAATAAGAGGTTCTCCACCTGTAATTCTTACTTTTTTTATTCCAAGCTCTGTAAATATTTTTACAACCCTTTTAATTTCTTCAAAAGTCAGCAGCTCACCTCTATTAATTAATTTAATGCCCTTTTTGGGCATACAATAAAAACACCTTAAATTACATCTATCGGTAACTGAGAGTCTTAAATAATCTATCTTCCTATTAAAATTATCAATTAACATAGCTGACTATCTTTTATTTTATAAACAAATGAACTGAAGTTGCCTTAACAGCAGCAGCTACCTTCTTGCCAGTTCCAATCCCCAGCCTTTCTACTGAATTCTGAGTTATAAATGAAACTAGTTTAAATCCACAGTCAATTTCAATTTTTTTAAATATACCAATATCTCTAATATCGCTTACTATACCATGAAATAAATTTAGGGCTGACGATTTTCCCTGAAGTAAATCAACATTATATAAAACCACATCTTCAGGTCTGATTGCTGTCATAACTTTACAGCCCTTTCTGATTTTACTCGCTGCAAATATTTCTAAAAACTGTCCAGATTTCTTATTCTTTTTTACCCTTACCCTGCAAACACCATTTCCACTTTCTAAAACTATACCATTAATTATTGTTTCAACACCAACAAATTTAGCTACAAACTCATTTACTGGTCTCCTGAAGACCTCTTCTTTACTGCCAAATTGTTCTATCCTGCCATTATTTATCACTGCAATTTCGTCTGCAAGAATCATAGCTTCATTTCTATCATGAGTTACATAAATTATAGCTTTACCAAAGCTTTTCAGTACTTCAAATAAATCTGTCCTTAAACTTTCCCTTG
>JADHVN010000007.1 GCA_016783995.1 Actinomycetota bacterium | reverse complement strand
CCTATAATATAGCCGGTAAAAATCCTTTAAAATATAATGAAATGCTGGATATTGTGAGAAACAAATTAAAAAAGAAATTTAAAGTAATAAAAATCCCCATTAAACTCGGCATACTCTTAATCTCAATATACTCCAAAATTTCTAAAAATCCTTCTCTGGTTCCTGGCCAGATAGAGGGAATGGTAATCAATAAATCATATCCATATGATAAAGCCAGAGCAGATTTCAACTTCTCTCCTGCAAGCTTTGAAGATGGTATAGAAAAATTAATAAAGGAATTAGAAGTCCAGGATTAAAAATATAAACAATCAGATAACTGCTGCTTTAAAAAAAATAAATGAATCACCAAAAAATATTAGGATCAGTTTGCACCCTTACCGGTAAGTATTGCTTTTACTGTAACTAAAAAAATCTTTATATCCAATAGTATTGAAGCATCCTTAATATATAACTCATCATACATAACCTTATCTGAAATTGAAAGCTGGTCCCTTCCACTAATTTGAGCAAGCCCGCTTACCCCTGGCCGGGCTTTATCTACACCTTTTTCTTTCCGTAATTTTATCAGTAGTTTCTGATTATATAATGCAGGCCTGGGACCTACAAAACTCATATCGCCTTTCAATATATTTATAAGTTGAGGAATTTCATCTATGCTTAATCTCCTGAGTATCGTTCCAATCCTTGTGTTCAAATTGCTCTGGTTTTTTAGTTCATCAGTGGGAATATCAGGAGTGCCTTTCTTCATGGTCCTGAATTTATATATGGTAAAATATCGGCTATTTACACCAATCCTTTTCTGCTTGAATATTACGCTTCCCGGGGAATCAATTTTTACCAGTATTGGTATGATAATCCAAAAAGGGATAAATAATATTATTGAAATAATTGAGAATAATATATCAAAAATTCTTTTTGTAACTCTATAAACCATAAACCAAAAACCCGCCAGTCTCTATACCTGTAACTTGGAGGACCACATTTTTTTCTCATTAAAATTAGGAACAATCTTTTTTAGATCTTTAAATAGGTTTTTATAGTCATAAAGCTGGATCTCTTTTTCAATATTGAACAATAAGTTTTGTATCTCTTCCATGTTTTCCTTACTTTTATTCCTGGTTACAAATATCGAAGGAAAACCTGTGGGTATAAGTTTCTCATCACTATTTATCAGTTCTTCGGCAAATTTCTCTCCCCGTCTTACCCCGGAATAAGTAATTTTAATATCCTTTCCAGGCTCTAATCCATAAAGTCTAATCATATTTTTAGCCAGATCTAAGATGTTTATAGGTTCTCCCATATCAAGAACATATATTTCGCTACCATTGCCCATGACACATGCCTGTATTACCAGCTGCGAGGCTTCAGTAATAGTCATAAAGAACCTTGTCATTTTTGGATGAGTGACAACTACAGGTCCGCCATTCTCTATCTGATTTTGAAATATGGGTACGACGCTACCATGGCTTCCAAGCACGTTTCCAAATCTTACAATTATAAAAACCGTATCCCTGACTTTTGAAAGCGTCTGCAGATATTTTTCAGAAAGCAATTTTGATATACCCATTACATTACTGGGATTAACCGCCTTATCTGTAGAGAGCATTACAAACTTTTTAACTCCGCTGGAGATAGACAATTTTGCCATTGCTTTTGTACCCAGAAAGTTATTCTGCAATGCGGCTTCCGGGTTTAACTGCATAAGCGGAACATGTTTATAAGCTGCAGCATGAAATACAATTTCAGGCTTATACTTTTTAAATACACCATTGATACTGGAACTGTCTCTTATATCGGTAACGATAGGTATGGCATTAGAATAATTAAGTTTTGTGGAAAGTTCCTGTTCTATCAAGAATACATTATTCTCCGAATGATCAACAAGAATCAGATTTGATGGTTTAAACCTTATTACCTGTCTGCAAAGCTCGGAACCAATAGATCCCCCTGCACCGGTTATAAGAATTGATTTGCCTTCAAGCTGACTTAAAAGCTGACTATAATTAAGATTTACGGGCTTTCTGCCTAAAATATCTTCTATCCGTATATCTCTTATCTGATATAGGTGCGCTTTTCCATCTATTATCTCGTACAAGCTTGGAAGGGTTTTACAAAATATTCCTTCTTCTTTTGCCTTAAAAGTAATATTCTTCCTAACCTCACCACTGGCTGAGGGTATTGCGATTATTATTTCATCAATAGCCAGTTTTGTAATAAATTTCTTAATCTCATCAGTTTTTCCAAAAACTTTTATCCCATGAATTTGATGTCCGATTTTCGCCTTATCGTCATCTAAAAATCCTACAGGAACATATTCGCTATCCCTCTGCCTTATCATCTCTCTTACTATCATCTCACCTGCATCACCGGCACCAACAATCAAGGTTCTCTTCCTGCGTGTATAAATGCTTCCAAATTTCATCTCGTTAAACATTCTGACTGAGAATCTTGAACCTACAATTAGTATTAAAGTAAGGAGAAAATCTATTATAAGTATGCTCTTTGGAAAATACGGTGCTTCAATTACATAAAAGATAAACACCATAAATGCAGAACTTAAAGCCAGCGACTCAACAATGGTAAGAAAGTCTCTAAAACTGGCATATTTCCAGATTTTTCTATAGACACCAAATAGAATGAAACTTAAAAGCTTAACTGCAATTATTATCAGAGTGTATTCTATAATTACAATATTGGCAGTATATTCCTGGGTAAGACCTTCCAGCCCTCTTATTTCTAACTGCCCTCTTAAATAGAAAGATATAGTAAATGATGAAAAGAATATGGCTATATCAAATATTGCCTGGATTATATTACTTTTAATTTTTAGTAAATTCATTTCAATATTTCAATTTTTTACGAGCTAAATTTACTGTATATTTTCTAAATAATCTTTACCAACTATTATGGCTGCATCTGCATCTTTGCCATATATTTCTTTAAAAATACTTGATGGCAGTTCTTTCATCTCATAACTCGAAAAGATTATCGTCAGTTGGTCCGCTTTTTCTTTATTTTCTTTACTATAGTATATTACAGTTTTTTCATAATTATAACTATCCGCATTGGAAAGCCCCAGTATCTTAAATCCATAGACTTTTAAATAATCTTTAAACTTTACCGCAGATCCGCTTATGCCATTACCATTAGAAATTATAATATAGGTTCGACTGGTTATACTTTTATCTATAACCCGGCCAACATCTACATTTACTTCCAGGGGTATTACCCCTTTTTCAGAAAACCAGGTGATTCTTTCATGTACCATATCATATTGTAATATATACCTTCCCGGATTATCAGGAGCTTTAATTTTTATATTTATAATTATTTGTTCATTATGAGAAACATCTTTAGAAAGCAATCCTCTATTTCCATCCCAGATAATCATCTCCCCTGTATCCCTGTTTATCCAATGAGTTCCTAAGTTTATCCTGTTTTGTCCAGAAAAACCCCATAATAAAAAACCATTATTTTTTACTTTAACTTTAATTTCAAACTCTTGTCCTGGATCTAAATAATTTGGAGTAGTGCCTCCGTCATTATATTGAGCAGCATAAGATATATCTACAGTTATAAACTTCTCCAGAGACGGTACTCCCTGAAAGGAAAACCATGTTATACCTTCATGTACCAGATCTATTTGTAGAATATATTCACCAGGTTTTGGGGGAGATATTATGGTAGAATAAAATACTACTTCATTATCTGCATTAACTCCATCTTCAGGTATAATACTTCTCTTACCATCAAAAACTACCATTTCCTTGCTATTAAAATCTATCCAGTGATAGCCCAGGTATACTGGATTATCGCCATTTCTATTCCAGGTCAAAGCTCCAGTATTTTTCACCTTAATTTTAAATCTATATTCTGTATCCTGGGTCATTGAATCTCCTATTCCATCAATCTCAATATACTCTGCATTATACTTGCTTGCAGGCTCACCACTAATTATACGTTCCCACATAGCTCTTGCTTCTTCGATGTCCGGAATTTGAACACTAATAGTTCCATTTTCTATCCAATCTGAATGAGAAGGGATAATAGCTGTTTTAAAATTTTCAGAACTAAAAGATAAGACTGCCTTCGAATATTTAAGGATAGTCATAATATCCAGATCCGTTCTTGTATTTTCTACTAAAATATTAAAATAATATGGAACACTGGATAAGTATTTTACATTTAATTTCTGTATCAGGAGTTCTCTAAACAACTGCTGCTGACGTTGAATTCTGCCAATATCCCCAAGCTCTGTAGCTCTACTTCTGGTATATGATAATGCCTGTTCTCCTGTGAAGTGATGGTTGCCAGCTGAGAAACTAGCTCCGCTCTTGGGATCAACAATAGGTCTACCAATGGTAATATCTACACCTCCCAGAGCATCTATTAACCGTACAAATCCTTCAAAATCCAGAGTTACATAATGGTTTATTTCTGCACCCAGAAAAGAACTGACTGTTTTTATCATAAGCTCTTCCCCGCCATAGGCATAAGCAGCATTTATTTTATCTTCCCCATGCCCCGGTATTTCTACCAGAGTATCCCTGGGAATGGAAAGAAGACTGCCGGTTCCTTCTTCAGGATTTAAATAAAAAAGCATTATGGTATCAGCCCTGCCATAATCATTTTCAGCATCCCTGCTGTCACGGCCCAGTACAAGGATAGTAACCGGTTCCTGGGGAGATTCTATGGTGGTGAGTATGTTCTCTACTTCCGAAGTAGTAATTGAATTTATAGTCCTGTTTACTGAATTAATATAAAGAAAGATTCCGCCCGCTCCTGCGCCTCCAATAAAAATTATTGAAGATAAAACTATTATTATTACCCTTATATATAAAGGTAATCTTCTAAATCCTCTTTTATCCTTATTTTTTAAAAGTCTCATTTTCCGCTTTACTTTTATTCCTTTTCATCCGTATAACTTTCAACATTAGATTTTATAATAAATCAGTATTTAAAATTCCTGACCTTATACTAACTGACCTTTCTGATATCAGCACCCAGGTTCCTTAACTTCTTTACAAAATCCTCATAACCCCTCTGGATATGATGTATGTCACTTACCTCTGTAGACCCTTCCGCCGCAAGTCCTGCAAGGACCATAGCCGCCCCCGCACGAAGGTCAAATGACCGGACCGGAGCTCCTGATAATTTTTCAACCCCCTTGATTACAGCATGATGCCCGTCAATTTTTACATCCGCTCCCATTCTGTTCAGTTCGTCCACGTACATAAACCTGTTTTCAAATACATTTTCAGTTACTATTGATACACCGGGAACAACCGAAAGAAGAACTGTTATTATGGGTTGTAAATCTGTGGGAAAGCCAGGGTATGGAAGAGTGCTGATATTGGTGGGCCTGTATGCTTCCCGGGGTGCATCTACACTTATATTGTTTTCATCAACAATAGAAATATTTACACCAATTTCTTTTAACTTAGAATAAAATATTTCAAGATTTTTCCATCTCGCATTTTCAATTTCTACTCTATCACCACATAAACCTGCCGCAGTAATAAAAGTACCTGCTTCAATACTGTCAGGCATGACTTCATAATCTGTACCATCAAGACTTTTAACTCCATTTATAATGATGCAGTCCGTGCCTGCTCCCTGTATGTCTGCACCCATTGAGTTTAAAAAATTAGCCAGGTCTGCTATTTCAGGTTCCCTTGCTGCATTATTAATAACTGTCTGGCCATCAGCAAGACATCCCGCCATCATTATATTTTCAGTAGCCCCTCTGGAAGGAAAATCCAGATTCATCATTGTACCGAAAAGCTTCGCTCCGGCTTCATTACTGTCAACCTGGCAATTAATATATCCATGTTCTATAGAATATTTTGCTCCCATATCTTCAAAGCCTTTAAGGTGAAGATCGATTTGTCTGGAGCCAATATTGCAACCACCCGGAATGGCAACTTTAACTTTACCAAACTTGCTAAGGAGCGGCCCCGCTACCAGTATCGAAGCCCTCATCTTTCTCACAAGTTCATAAGGTGCTTCATAGCTGCTGATACTCCCTGGATCAATTTCAACTACTTTATTTTCCACGTCCACATCCACCCTGGCGCCAAGGGTCCTGAGTACTTCTATCATAATATTGACGTCCTCAATTTCTGGTACATTTCTTAAGATAGTTTTGCTGTCGGCCAGTATCGATGCTGCCATCAACTTTAATGCAGAATTCTTAGCCCCGCTTATCTTAACTTTTCCAGACAGAGTTTTTCCGCCATTTATAATAAACTTTTCCATAAATATAAAAAAAGTAATTTTCCTAATAAAAAAGTAAAGGCTATTATAACAAATAAAGGTAAATTAAAAAATATGAGCTGCCTGGTAAAAAATTTATAGCAATTATACTCTTTAAAATTTTTTTCAATTAAAAATCCAGTCTTATTAACTCAATTCCTGCTTCACCAAGGAGTTCTATGGCAAGAGGGTCAGGGTAATCCTCAAAATAATATATTTTTTTAATTCCGCAGTTTATTATCATTTTGGCGCAGAGAACACAGGGCTGGGTTGTGGAGTAAATAACCGAGTCTCTTATTTGCACCCCATGATATGCAGACTGGAAGATTGCATTCTGTTCAGCATGCAGGCCGCGGCAAATTTCATGTCTTTCACCCGCGGGCACTCCAAGTTCTTCTCTCAAGCATGTTCCTATCTCAATACAATTCCTCACCCCCATCGGCGCGCCATTATAGCCTGTCGTAAGAATCCTCTTATCCTTTACAATTATAGCGCCAACTTTTCTTCTAAGGCATGTAGATCTTGTTGCTACCTGCCTTGTAATTGATGCAAAATATTCATCCCAGGTCGGTCGCGTAATTACCATTTTTTCAATATATGCTTTTTTTATTTATAAAAATCCGCTTCTGCTGCAAATTTACAGCAGTATACTCTTTTAAAATATACTAAGACTTATTTATTAAAATGCCAAGTACTTTTAAAAAAGTGGAAATTGTAAAACTTGTACTGTTTTTTTTATAAAAAAAATATTATATACTGAGAATAACCAGTTCTTATTTCTTTATGAATACATTAAAAATTAATAATCCGGATAAAATTAACAAAAACATTATCAAAAAAATTGCTGGACTTATCTCAGAAGGTAAGACAGTAATTCTACCTACCAGCACCATTTACGGATTAAGCTGTAAATATAATGACAGAAATGCAATTGAAAAAATATATAATATAAAAAAAAGAAATAAAAATTTACCTTTCATAATACTTATTTCCAGTTATGATGATTTAAAAAGCCTGGTTTCAGATATAAACCTGCTTGCAAAAAAAATAATAAAAAATTTCTGGGATATTGAAAACCCGGAGCCCCTTACTTTAATTTTTAATAAGAAAAGCTCTCTGGAAAATTTTATCACCAGCGGCAGCCCTAATATTGCCATCAGACTTGCAGATCCCGGATTTTTAAGAAATATAATAAATATCTGCGGTCCTATTGTGTCTACCAGCGCCACTGTTTCCGGAACAAAGATCTATCCTAAAAAAATAGAGGACATCCCCTTTACAATCAGGAAACAAGTGGATCTAGTAGTAGAGTATCCTTCTTCTCTGACTGGAGTTGAATCAACTATTGTTGACGTGACAGGTCAAACTCCTGTTTTGGTAAGAGAGGGGAAAGTCAAATTTAGAGATGTTTTAAAATTCAAAGGCAGTAAAAGAAATTTAATATAAAAAAAGAAGAAAATAAAAATATTTCCAGCAATTTTTTTATTTTGTGATAAAATTTAGCTTTTTTAAATAAAAAATTTCAGATAAATTTTTGATTATCCAGTTAATTGGAATATAATATTACAGAGTTTCAAGTTTGATAGTTATAATTATAATTAGCACATTTTAACAACTTATAATAAAAATGGATATTTTATGAAGATAGTTATAGGCTCAGATCATGCCGGCTACAGTTATAAATCCAGATTAATTGAACTGGCAAAATCTATGGGACACACGGTACTGGATATTGGAACTGACAGCTGCCAGAGTGTGGATTATCCTGATTTTGGGGAAAAGGGGGCCAGAGCTGTAGCCTGTGGAGGAGCTGACATTGGAATACTTATATGCGGATCCGGAATTGGCATGGATATGGTTGCCAACAAAATAAATGGCATAAGGTCTGCTGTATGCTGGAATGAAGAGACTGCAAGGCTTGCCAGAGACCATAACCATGCTAATATATTATGTCTTGGAGCAAGATTTTTATCATTGAATGAATGTATTGAAATAACAAAAATTTTTATAAACACTCCTGTAAGTGGCAAGGAACGTCATATTAGAAGAGTTAATAAAATAATGAAAGTCGAAGAAAGGAACTAGACCTGCAATGGTTAAATCTAAAAAACATGAAAATCATACCTTAAGCACAGATATAGATAACGAGGTAAAAGAGATAATAAAAAAAGAATTGGAAAGGCAAAAAAATCAGCTTATTCTGATAGCTTCCGAGAATTTTACTTCGCAGGAAGTTATAAGAACTATGGGCTCAATACTGACAAATAAATATGCTGAGGGTTATCCTGGATTCAGGTATTACGCAGGCTGCGAGCATATCGATGAAATCGAACAATTAGCTATAAACAGAGCCAACCAATTATTTGGCTCGAATTACAGCAACGTTCAACCTCATAGCGGAGTCAGCGCCAATCTGGCAGTATACTTAAGTGTTTTAAACTGCGGAGACAGGATACTGAGTATGAACCTTAGAGACGGCGGCCATCTCTCTCATGGACATAAGCAAAATCTTAGCGGCAGATACTATGAGATACACACTTACACCGTAGATCCTGAAACAGAAATGATAGACTATGAAAATGTAAGGAAACTGGCAAAAGCCACGAGGCCAAAATTGATCATAGCGGGAGCCAGCTCTTATTCAAGATTAATCGACTTTAATAAGTTCAGGGATATTGCTGATGAAGTAGGCGCATACCTGCTGGCTGACACGGCCCATATTGCAGGACTTATGGTAACCGGTCATCATCCCAGCTCTATAAATGTGGCGGATTTCACCACCGCCACCACTCATAAAACTTTAAGAGGACCAAGGGGCGGACTGGTCATTGCCGATAAAAAATACGCCGGTCTTATAGATAAATCAGTTTTCCCCGGTGTTCAGGGAGGTCCTATGATGCATATCATTGCTGCTAAAGCAGTAGCTTTCAGAGAAGCTTTAAAGGATTCATTTAAGGATTACAGCAGGCGCATTATCGAAAATTCAAAAGCTCTGTGTGAGTATATTAAGAACGAAGGTTTCAGAATTGTATCCGGTGGAACTGATAACCATCTGTTTCTAATAGATTTAACCAGTAAAGAATTAACCGGTTATGAGGCTGTAGGAACATTGAGCTCAGTAGGTATAATAATCAATAAAAATGTGATTCCCTTCGATAAGCTGGATCCCATAATAACCAGCGGTATAAGGATTGGTACGCCCGCAGTTACTACCCAGGGAATGGGTGTAGAAGAGATGTATAAAATTGGCGAGTTGATCTCATCAGCTCTCAAAAACAGGAAAAATAATACAAAACTTAAAGAAATCGGTAAAAAAGTGAAGAACCTTGCCGGAGATTTTCCGGTTTATACCAAATGATAAAATGGTCAGTGGCTTCTCACAATATCTTTTACCTTCATAAGCCTTACCGTGTTGGAACGCTCGATTTCATCAAGTTTCATGGTTATAAATCTTATAGTCTCGATTATGCTCGGGATTAATTTATACTCAAGGACATTAACCCTTCTTCTGGTCTCTTCAATCTCCATAGCCATAAGCTGTACCGCTTTCTCCTTTTCAGCCAGGTCAAGAAGGTTCTCTATGGACTTATCAAAATCATTGAGAGCAATATCCATTTCTCCCGAGGTGTTCATATAGCCGTAAGGGATAATATCACCGCTCACCTCTTTGGCATAAACCGGTACATGAACACCTATAATGTTCCTCTTGCTGATTGATACTGAAATCTTCTTTACAGGCAGCAGTAATTCCTGCTCTACCTGGTATGAACCTATACTGGCTTTTTCAAGCACAAATCTTTCCACTATGGATTGAAATTCTTTTTCTATGGATAGCCGTAGTTCCTTAACCTCATCAATTACCTCAAGTAATTGTCTCATAAGTTCATCTCTTTTGTCTTTAAGGAGCTTGTGTCCTCTCCGGGCCAGATTTAATCTCTTCTTTAACCGGAGAAGTTCCATTCTGGTCGCATTTACATTTACAAGCATTTAAACCTTTTTAACCTTCTTCTTTTTCTTTTTTAAATTTTGCCAGATATTTGTCCAGATATTCGGTTCTTACTCTCTTTAATTCTTCTCTTGGGAACATCATAAGTAGTTTCCATCCCAGATCAAGTGTCCGGTCTATACTTCTATTCTCGTACTCACCCTGAGAAATATATTCATTATCAAATTTTTCAGCAAACTTAAGATACAGTTTGTCCATATCGGTCAGTGCTGCTTCCCCCAGTATTACTGTAAGCTCCTCCACTTCTTTTCCTCTGGCATATGCTGCATATAACTGATTAAATATATCCGCATGATCCTCTCTTGTTTTTCCCTGGCCAATTCCTTTATCCTTGAGCCTGGAAAGTGATGGCAGCACATCAACAGGGGGAGACAATTTTTTCTTATAAAGAGATCTTGAGAGTATGATCTGGCCTTCTGTTATATATCCTGTAAGGTCAGGAATGGGATGAGTTTTATCATCTTCAGGCATAGTAATTATTGGAATCTGGGTTATTGAGCCTTTCTTTCCTTTAATTCTGCCAGCCCTTTCATAAATAGTAGCCAGATCAGTATAGAGATATCCGGGATAACCCCTTCTTCCGGGAATTTCTTTTCTGGCAGCTGAAACTTCCTTTAAGGCTTCGCAGTAGTTAGTCATATCAGTTAAAATCACCAGCACATGCATATCCTTTTCAAAAGCAAGATATTCAGCGCAGGTAAGCCCCACTCTTGGGGTTGCAATTCTCTCAATTGCCGGATCGTTGGCAAGATTCAGTACAAGGACTGATCTACCTATAGCGCCGGTTTTTTTAAAATCATTAATAAAATATTCAGATTCTTCAAATGTAATTCCTATTGCTATAAAGACTACTGCAAATTCCTCCTTTTCTGTAAGAACCTTAGCCTGCCTTGCAATTTGAGCTGCTATCCTGTTGTGGGGAAGGCCTGCTCCGGAAAATATAGGCAGTTTCTGTCCTCTCACCAGAGTGTTAAGGCCATCTATAGAGGATATGCCGGTTTGTATAAACTCATTGGGATAATCCCTGGCAAAGGGATTGATCGGGGCTCCATTTATATCCAGGCTTTTTTCAGGAATAATCTTATCTTTTTCGGTTTTTGGTTTTCCAAGACCTGTAAAAACTTTACCCAGTATATCGAGAGATACGTACATATGTGTGCCCCTTCCTAAAAACCTCACCCTTGTATTCTCAGAATCTATTCCAAAAGTACCTTCAAATACCTGTACCAGCGCATTATCTCTATTAACCTCAAGCACTCTACCACTTCTTATACTTCCGTCGTCAAGCTTTATATCAACCAGTTCATCATACTTTACCCCTTCGACACCTTCTACATGAAGCAAGGGTCCGGATATAGTAGTAATACTTTTATACTCCTTTAACATCTTTACTCCTCTATTATTGAAGAAAATTCTTTATCTATATCTTCTTTGATTTTATCAATCTTACCGATATCATCTTTCTTTATATATTTCATCCTGGCTATCTCATCCCTTACTCTCATATTCTCTATAGCCTTAATATCAACATTCATTTTCAAATAATTAGTTGCCTGGTTGTAAAAATATATAATTGTATCTATCATCTTATACTGTTTTTCTATTGACGAATAAGTATCTACTTCATGAAAAGCAATCTGATGAAGAAAATCCTCCCTTAACATTCTGGCCGTAAGCAGGATTAGTCTATCAGATCCGGACAGAGCATCTATTCCTACCAGTCGGACAATCTCTTCCAGCTCTGATTCTTTTTCAAGAATTCTCATTGCTTCTGCCTGCATGTCAAAATAATCTTCCCGGACATTTTTAGTAACATAATCCCTTATATTATCAATATAAAGGGAGTAAGAATTCAGCCATGATATTGCCGGAAAGTGCCTTCTGTAAGCAAGCCTGTCCTCAAGAGACCAGAAGACTTTTACAACTCTTAATGTAGCCTGCACAACCGGATCAGAAAGGTCACCTCCTGGAGGAGATATCGCACCAATAACTGAAAGAGCGCCAAATCTCTGGTCGTTGCTTGATAGACATTTTATCATACCCGCTCTCTCATAAAACGAAGCAAGTCTTGCTCCCAGATATGCCGGGTATCCTTCTTCTCCGGGCATCTCTTCCAGTCTACCGGAAATTTCCCTCATTGCTTCTGCCCATCTTGAAGTTGAATCAGCCATCAGCGCTACTGAATATCCCATATCCCTGAAATACTCGGCCATGGTTATTCCTGTATAAACGGATGCTTCCCTTGCTGCAACAGGCATATTTGAAGTATTGGCAATAAGTACAGTCCTCTTCATCAAAGGAACCCCGGACTTAGGATCGATCAGTTCAGGGAATTCCATAAGGACATCTGTCATTTCATTGCCTCTTTCACCACAACCTATATAAACGATAACTTCAGCACTAATCCATTTTGCCAGCTGATGCTGGATGACGGTTTTACCCGAACCAAATGGTCCGGGAATACATGCAGTGCCGCCCTTTGCAATAGGGAAAAACATATCTATAACTCGCTGACCGGTAAATAAGGGCATATCTGGACTGATTTTATTAAGGTACGGCCTGGGCTTCCTTACCGGCCACTTCTGTATCATTGTCATCTGTCTGTCACCATTCTTACCTTTTATCACTGCTATGGTTCCCTCGACTGTAAACTCACCTGACTGGATTGATTTAACTTCTCCACTTACTCCGGGTGGAACCATAATATAATGTCTTATTATTTCTGTCTCATTAACAAAACCCAGGAAATCGCCACCGCTTACCATATCACCCTTTTTTGCAATTGGCTCAAATTTCCACTTCCGGTCCCTGTTTAATGCCGCTGCAGAAACACCCCTGGCGATAAAATTCCCGGTATTTTTATATATTTCATCAAGAGGTCTTTGAATTCCATCATAAATGGATTGGATAAGACCCGGTCCCAGCTCTACAGTTAAAGGTTCGCCTGTCAGATATACTGGTTCACCGACACCTATGCCTCCGGTTTCTTCGTAAACCTGTATAGAAGCAAGGTCCTTATTAAGTTCTATTATCTCGCCCATTAACTTCTTATCGGAAACATAAACAACATCAAACATTTTTGAACCAGACATATTTTCAGCTACAACCAGTGGTCCTGCTACCTTGACAATTTTTCCTGAATTACTCATTTACTTGCTCCTATTTTTCCCCTCTGCCATAATATCTGCCCCCACAGCTTTTATTATTACTCTTCTTAAATTTCTGACCGCATAATTATTTCTTTCTCCCAGCCCCGGGATCACCACTATCGAAGGCAGTATTTCATCTGCATATTCTTTGATTAACTGATCTAATTTTAATGCGATAGTTTCAGTCATAAAAATAATTCCATAACCTTCCCGTACCAGCTGCTTTAGCTTTTTTTCCACTTCAGAGGTTTCTTCAATTCCAGCGGTCACAGGAAAAACATCAATCCCTGCCGCTTTAAATATCAACATAATGTCATTTTCTCCAAATGCAGCAATCCTGGTACCCATTTAAACCTTTACCTTATTTCTTATTTTACTTTTATCAACACCATAAAGAACGCTGGTAAATATAATACTTAAATACTTTAGCTCTAATTTTTTCCTTAAAAAAAATTGAAAAACTTTTTCCAGATTGGAAACTGTATATTTTACAGGATCAAAAAAATCAAGATAAAATAAGTCCTCGCTTTTCTCAAAGGAAGAAAATGTACCCTCGGAATGCAGGGTATGAGTTCCCTCGATTATTATATCTGCATAATCTGTCCGTTTCATTTCCTTTATAAAAAAGTCCAGGCTCTCGCCCTCAAATTTGGACATAAATTCTTTTGGCAGAAATCCATTTTCATGTAAAAAATAATCAAAACTTAAATCCTCCTCCAGGAGCTTATTCCTATAAATGTTTTTTATATTCAGTATATCTATAATATGTCTTAAATAATCTGTAATCAGTCTGCTGTTCAGGTTCCTGGCAGAACTTAAAACCTTTCTCAAATAAAATTTCTCAAGTTCAAGTTCCAAAAACCTGTAATTTTTCTGCCTGCCCATAAGTTCCACCGCAAACTGGAGCAACCCGGAA
Organism: Actinomycetota bacterium; assembly: GCA_016783995.1. Next base: position 9,254 of record JADHVN010000007.1, on the reverse strand, counting down.
ACTGGTGGTTCAACTTCTTTATAATTTCCAGCCATTGCAGCGTTCTTTAGCCCGTCATAAGAATGCAGTATGGGGATAAAAAGTCTTTCTAAATCCATATCCATAATAATTGACTTAATAACTACCTTTAAGTTATGCAGGTTTTCTTCAAGAAAAAGAAGATCTTTTACGGCCTGGTGCTCTGGTTTTAACCTACCGCTTAAAAAAATTACAGCAACCTTATATTCACTGAGTATAACCTTTTCAAAGCTTCTGGATTTCTCTATATCATTTATATATCTGGAATAAACCGTATCTCGCAGTGCTCTAATAAATTCATCCAGTCCCTCGGATCTGAGCATCATCTCAATTCTATTTTCCTCCAGAAATTCAACTTCCCTTGTCTTGAGTTCTGCACATGTAAAAAGATAGTAGCTGTCATCGCTAATATCATAATCTAACCGTATCAATTATTACTTCTCCTTGCCAAATAGATATAATGCCACATCCATCCTGATATCATCAATATTTGAATCAATCAAACTATCAGGTGCTATATTATATTCTGCTTTTCCTTTAATTATCTTAATGCCTTTTTTAAAATCCGGTTTCCCATCTGCTTTTTTAAAATCCGCAATAGATTCAATCATCTTACTATCAATATTTGTTTCCTCGCTTCCAATCTGATAATAACCCTCATCTATATTAAATGCTCCGAGAGTTTTTTTAAGGAATTTTTCATAATCTTTTTTACCAAGACCGGTAAGCTTTCCCCTTGCCCTGTCAATAGCATCGTCAACCAGGCCAATTTTATACATAAGTATCTTTTGATTTAATTCCGATTTAGCCCTGGATACTTCAATATTTAAAACTTCTTTATACCTTTCCCATGCTCTCAGCTTTCCGCTGCGGTGTATCCCTTTTGCCTTTCCTTCAGCCTTTTCCATTACCAGAGACGCTTTCTTTCTGGCTTCATTTAATTCCCTCTCCTTCTCTTTTAGTGCATCATCCAGAACTTTTTTGGAAACATTATCTAATTCCGCCATATTTTCCACCTATTAAAATTGAACCAAATTATTAAGGAAGAAAGTTATAAGAAGTCCAAGTACTGCATAGGTTTCTATCATTGCTGCATAAATAACTCCCTTCATAGCTTCCCTGGCTCTTTTAGCCACAAGACCAACACCGGCTGCGCATACTTTTCCCTGATATATGCCTGAAACCAGTCCTGCAAATGCAACAGGCAGCGCAGCAAAGAATAATTGCATTCCCTGCGCCAGAGTTTCCACTCTGGCAATATTTCCAATAATCAGAAAAGCAGCAACAAACCCATAGAATCCCTGTGTACCCGGAAGTACTACCAGTAAAAACAGACTTCCAAACCGGGCAGGATCCTCTGAAAGAACTCCTGCGGCAGCTCTTGCAGGATAGCCAATTCCTACAATTGACCCAATTCCAGCCATAATAGTTGCCAGTCCCGCACCAAATATTGCCATTATTACACCAAGTGATAAATCTGACATTTTTCCTCCTATTGTTAATCAACTATTGTTATATATTTATGTTCATCTTTTAAAGCTTCAAACGGTCTTCCACCACCTACATAAAACTTTGGGAAAAATTCGACATATTGAAGCCTCAGTGTATGAACGAAACCACCAAGAATACTAACTCCTATATTGAAGATATGTCCAAATATAAGAATTATAATTAAAATTATAATACCGGCAACCGGAATTGAGAGAAATTGAAATGCTATTTTATTAACAGCTATTCCAATACCCGCAGTTACCATTCCCAGAGCCATAAGCCTGATATATGAAAGAAAATCACCTAAAAATGAGGTCAGTCCATTAACTATAGTCAGGTTTAAAAAACCCATAAATATCCTGAGTCCCCAGCTCTTCTCATCCCGGGCTCCAAAGAAAATAATAACTACAGCACCGGCCAGAATAGGCCACAGGAGAATCTTTGATATACTGGCAGGGAAAAGTGGTCCGGTAACCAGCTGCATGCTTACCGCCATCCGGGATGAAAGTAAAATTGCTATAAGCGATAAAATGATAATTATCCAGGGAAGCCCATCCAAAAATGAACCTCCCCAATCCTTTCGCCTCAGGCAATCAAAAAATTTGATAAATAGACCAAAAACAACATGAATTACCCCCAGAATCAGCGCTAATCTAAAAAAGTTCATGGGTCCCTCTTTGGAATTAATTGGATCACCAAGAATTGCTAATTTTGAGAAAAATCCGTCAATACCTAAATATGCGGGTAAATCACCAAACCATCCGTTAAAAATGGCTCCGGCAAATATAGCAAAAATTGCTCCGATAAAAATCATCATAAGGAATTTTTTAATGTTCCTTATCCTGAAAGCGAAAATCAAGGCAAGAATCGCAATTATAAATCCGTATCCTGCATCCGTTAAGCAAAGACCAAAGAACATAGCGAAGAATAATGCAACAAATGGAGTAGGGTCAATCTCAAAATACCTTGGAACCCCATAAAGATCTACAACTATCTCAAATGGCCTGAACAGTGGTTTATTTTCCAGAATAACAGGAACATTTTCATCTTCATCCGGTTGAATCTCTATCACTCTGGTGGATTTAAAACTCTCAACTGCAGAAATGATTTTTTTCTTATCTGTTTCCTTTACCCATGCAGTGTGAAAAGAAACAGAATCTGTAGAAAACCCGGATTCTATAGCCTCTTCAATCTCCAGATTATTTTCAATGTAATCAAGAAAAACCGTCAGAGGTTTTTCGTACTGGCGGGATATTTTCCTTATTTCAGCCTGTAAGTATTTTTTTCTATTTCTGTTCAGGTTGATACTTTTTTTAATTTTATTTAAATTCTCGCTAGTGGTGCCCTTATAACCGGTTATTTCTGCCTCCTCAAAGGAAATACTGCCCAGATATTCTTCCGCACCCTTCTTATACTGGTTATGATAGGCTAGAATTACGTATGTAACATTTCTATCTTCAGACAATTTCTCGCAGGAAATTTTGTTTTCATCCAGGTTTTTCACAATTTCTTCAAAATCATTTTCCTCGCATTTAATAATCCCCAATTTTATAGTATAGATATCACCATCTGCTATATCCTCGAGATTACCTCTGTAACAGGACCATACATTCAGTTGACGGGTTCTTGGTTCCATATCGGTAACCTCTGCGTCCAGTCTATCCATTTCATCTTCAATATCTAAAATATTATCTACTATTTCTTTAAAGTTTGTGCTCTCCAGGATCTTTTCATATTCGCTTCTTCTAATTACCAGTTTGCCCGTTCTGGAGGTGATCTTTTTGAGCTTTTCATCTTTAGAATCATTAAGAATATCCAAAGCCCTTTTAACCCTGGTAATGTACTCCGGACTTGTATCTGAAACCGGGATCTCTAAATCGATTTTGTCCGTATGTGGTTTTACTTCAACAGTAATTGGAATTTTTTGTAATTTTTTAAGAACGGTCTCTGTATCGGATTTATGTGAAATAATAAAAAGTTTATTTAATTTAGCAACTGCCATTAACCTACAATCCTCTGAATAATTTTTTCAATAGCTTTTTCCTGGTTAGCTTTAGAAATATCCTTTATTTCTGCCAGCCTCCTGTCAAAATCTTTCTCCAGCCTTGCAGCTTCTTTGCCTGCATCACGTTTTGCCTTATTTTCAGCTTCTATGTACATAACCTTTACTTCTTTTTCGGCTTCTTTTAGGATTTTTGCTGCTTCCCTGTATGCTTCCTCAATAATCCCTGTAGATTCCTTTTTGGATGAGGCTGCAATCTCTTTTGCTTTCTTCTCAGTTTCTTTTATTTGATTAATGATGTTATCAATCATTTTTTAAAAAAATATTATTTAAAAACCTGTAGTATTGTAACAACAAAACCAGCTGTGTCAATAAAACCAGCTTTTTAGTCTGTACTCCAACAGCCCCATTAAAATATCTTCCCGATAGCTGAATTAAGATAATAACCTAAAATTAAATCCATAAGGGAATAGCTAATTTTCTGTCTTATAACATTGGGTTCACCTTTAATTCCGCCTAATTCTGCCGCTATATTTATTGCATCTTTATAGTTCCCAATGTCGTCAATCAGACCCAGCTCTAAAGCTTCTGTCCCTAAAAAAACCCATCCTGTAGCAAGCTCTTCCACTTCACTTATGTCCATACTTCTGGCTTCGGCAACATCCGCGATAAACTGCCTGTAAATCTCCTTAAGCTGGGCTTCAAGTAATTTCATTTCTTCTTTGGTAAGTGGTCTGTCTGGACTTCCTACATCTTTATACTTTCCCTGCTTTATAGTGGTATATTTTAATCCTAATTTTTCATACAAGTCCTCGTAATTAGGAATTTGCATTATTACTCCAATGCTTCCAACTGAAGAAGACCTGTTTGCAATTATCCTGTCAGCTGCACTTGCTACATAATATGCGCCGGAGGCACAAGTATCGCTAACTGAAACTACAACCGGCTTTTCCATTTTTTTAATCTCTTCATATATTTCCTGTGAAGCGGCAGGGCTTCCGCCGGGACTGTTGACTCTAAGCAGTATCGCTTTTACGTTTGGATTCTTTCCGGCTTCATCCAGCTGACTTATTATTTCTTCAGGCGTAACTGTTACCCCACCAAACAAGCTCGAATATTTTTCTGCAGAAATTACACCCTCCAGGCGGATTTCATAAACTGAATCGCCCAAAGTATATGAGGTTCCGCCAAAACTGCCGCTAAGCAGCCCTATAAAAAAACAACCCCCGCAAAATACAAACAGCACAAAGATGCAAAGAAAAACAATACCTACTATTTTACCTGTACTCCACCTTGCCAAAATAAAATCCTTCCATATATGTTTATATTTTATTTAAACCATACTATATTTTTATAATAGATAATCTAAAACTGCTCTAATATAACCCAATCTAATGGAAAATTTTCTACCGCTTTATTTTAACAATAATATGATAATTATAGAATAGCTTCAAATAATTTATAAGATTTTAAATACTTGCTTCAACTTCAAACTTATAAATAATTTTCCTCTTCTAATTTTTTTATTGTAAGAATTTTTATCCTTTTAACTATTTCTCTATGAGAAAGTGGCAAAAATCTCGTTAGATCAGCCTTTATCTCATCATCTGGTATATTTTTAATTGCAGAAATTAATTCTTAATTCTTTTGCCAGATTCTTACAAGCTTCCTTATCTAACATATTTTCTCTACCAACCTTTTTAAGGGTATATAATCATATTTTGTCTAGAAATCCACGAAATCATTATGTTACATTCTCCATTGCTTTATTGATCCGTTTAAGCGCAACATTTAAATCAAAATTCTTCCGTTCATCAGGCGTTAATACATCTAGTAGCTCGGCCTCAATACATGGGTGCATATTTTTTATTTCTTCATCAGACCGGCCAAGGTTAATCCGATACTTTCCTAAATCCGTATCTGCTCCATCCTCTTCAAGTTTTTTCTTAAAAAGTGCTATGACTTCTTTGTTTGTAAAATCAAAATCATTGCGTAGAATAAAATCAAGGTCATAGAAATCACGTGGTGCTATAGTTTTGCGAATAGCGGCTGCACGCAATTTCTCAGATACTAATTCATTTAAAGATAGGCAATTGAGTTTGCCTCCATCAAAAAGTGGTTCGCCTGTAAAAGGATGCAGGAAGAAATGTTGAACCTGGTGTTTTTCTACTAGGTCAAGCGGATTAAATCTTAAACCGATTTCAAATTTAATCCTTGCCTTAAATGGCCGCAAGACTGACCTATAAACAAAATAATATATATATTGTTTAGATTCATTCCGTCCAGGATTACCATGGCTATCTATGCTCATCCCAAATTGCCCGGCAAATTTCTCAATTCTATCCTTTACAGGTTGAATACATTTGCGACGCTGTCCGCGAGTTACTTCATGTTGAGGAAGCATCATGCTGAAATCAAGGTCTTCACTCAAACGGTAATAGCTGTAATAGACCTTGCTAAGACAAGTTCCGCCTTTAAAAATAAGATCTTTAGATAGTTCATGTGCCCGGGAAAGAATTAGAGTTAAATAGTAATCCTTTTCAAGCAGAGGCAGTAAAAACCCTTTTATTCTTGATGCTCTCTCCAAAGATTTAATAAACTCATCTTTATTTTTGTGAATCATTGACAATTACTCTCCATTTTTTGTTTAGTGTACCTTTGTGAGATGCGCTAAGCGAGCTGATTGCTGTTTTTTGAACACTTATAATAAGTGGCTTTAAATCATTGTCAGAGATTCTCAGGTCTTCAAGGATTACTCCAATGCGTTTTCTGGTTGTAATATTTGGAAAGAGAGCCGTATATTCAATGAGCTTTTTAATATTACATTCATTATTTTTTACAATTTCTCTTAATATATCAGCAGCAACTGAAGCACCACCAACAGGTTTATTAAAATAAATAATGTCAACAAGAGTTCTTTCTTTTGTGCAGATGTTTACATCTGTGTCCTTTACTTTTATTGTTTTTATCCCATACATACGGTTTTTACCAATTTTTATAAACTTATAAGATATTCCGCAGATTAGCTTTTCTGTCCTAATAGATGTGTTTAAGACATAAACAGTCTGAAAAATTTGTTCGGTAAAACCGTAATAGTTAAACATGGTTGAGTAGCCGATATAGTAGTTTTTTTTCGGAAAAAAAAGCGGCGGGATAAGAAACTCATCTACCCCTGTTCCCTGGGGACCTGCCTCAAGTGGTGAAAACAAATATACTCCTGGTTTTATCGGTGATAATATTTTTTTCCTTTTAAGGCGAAAAACTACCTGTTTCCTATCATCAGCAGATAGATTAAATAACAGGTCAAGATCTTTTGCCGTAACAATAGATTTTTTTTCATATGTTAAGCGAGATACAATATTAGTCTCTACAGGTCCTAAAAACCTGGATGTATTATTAGTTACCATAGGTTATTCCTTAAATAACTTATATATAAAAATTTTACATTTTAAAGTTTATCACAATCTCTCTTGCTGTCAATCTATAATTGATATATTTGCTTCTGCAATTCTACTGCCTGCTAACTTTCCCTAGATTTTTTATTTTTAATACTTGTAATTTCAGATTGTAGTGTGATTGTGGTTTTTATATATGCTTTTTACTTGTAAGATAAAAAAGCAATTTCTTATAAATGGTATCGCACAGGTTATAGTAGAGGAATTAATATATTAATTGGGTAGTTATTTGTCAGTAATTTTGTAAGAGCTTTCCTGTCCCGGGATTTGCAGGCTACTTATCGACTTTACCATCTTTAATTCTTACTATCTTATGGCAGTAAGATGCTACATTCATATCATGTGTGACAATAATAATTGTCTTGCCATCCTCATTTAATTTCTTGAATATATCCATTACTTCCCCGCCGGTGTCACTGTCAAGAGAACCGGTCGGCTCATCAGCGAGGATTATATCAGGATCGTTTACAATAGCCCTGGCAATTGCTGCTCTCTGGCGCTGCCCCATTGAAAGATTTAATGCCATAGCCTTTTTCTTTTCCAGAATTCCCAATTGGGAAAGTACCTTTTCAATTTTATCCCTTTTTGATTTGATTTGCTTTTTTGAGTACGTCAGAGGTATCATCACATTCTTGTAAACACTGTACCTTTCTACCAATGCAAAATCCTTTTATATTTTATGGTAAAAGTATCTGGGTCTTCTTCTTTTGATACCAAGTATTTGTTCAATATATTTTCTTTCAATTTCCCGCTTTCCATATCTTTCCAGCAGAGCCTTAACCTGGGAGTCTTTAAATCTTTTGTGAAGATGAGCCATAACCTAATCCTTTCTTTTTTGCTTTAGATTATAGCTATAGGGGTGTGCGCTTTTAAACTTTAAATCCTATAATAAGTGTGCACTTTTAATTTTTAAATGACATTAGGATGATTTAAATTGACAATACTAGCCATTTTATATATAATACAGATACTATGATACCCAGATTTACAACAATACAGATAATAGATAGTTTAAGACCTTCTAAAGTAATAGGAATTTTTGGCCCCCGCAGATCGGGTAAAACCATACTCATGAACCTGATAAAAGAAAAGATTGGCACGGATGATATATTAATGGTACATGGGGAAAATCTGGATGTTGCTGAAATTTTATCAAGCCAGCGTACTTCTATCTTAAAAAGATTTATCGGAAAAAACAAATATTTATTTATTGATGAAGCTCAAAAAATTCCCAAAATAGGAATAAACCTTAAATTGATTGTAGATACTATACCGGAGGTTTCAATTCTGGTAAGTGGGTCTTCCAGCTTTAATCTCAGAAATAAGATTGGGGACCCACTGGTGGGCAGGAGCCGGTACTATTATCTTTACCCCTTATCTTTACTTGAAATTGTTGCAGATGATTATTTAGGACAAAAAGAAGCCTTGGAAGAACAGTTAATTTTTGGATTTTATCCTCAAGTATATACTTCGGAAACAATTGAACAAAAAAAGAATGAGCTTGAATCTATCCGTGATGGCTATCTGTTAAAAGATATACTAGAGCTAGATAATCTTAAGGACAGTCTGTTTATTTTTAACCTCCTGAGGCAAATTGCTTTCCAGATAGGTAAAGATATCTCATATTCAGAACTTGCTTCGAATTTAAATGTAAACAAAAAAACTGTAATGAGATATCTGGAGCTGCTGGAAAAAAGCTATGTTTTATTTTCCCACCAGGGATTCAGCAGAAACTTAAGAAAGGAATATACAAAAAGTCCCCGTTATTATTTTTGGGACAATGGAATACGAAACTCTTTGATTTCTAATTATAACCGGCTCGTCTTAAGAGATGATACAGGCCAGCTCTGGGAAAATTTTTTTATTTCTGAAAGAATTAAGTATCTGAGTTATAAACAAATAGCTTCTAATAGATTTTTCTGGCGTACTTATGATAAAAAAGAAATTGATCTGATAGAAGAACGGGAAGGAAAATTGTATGCCTTTGAATGTAAATACACAAAAAAAGATACCAGAGCTCCTAAAGATTTCATTCAGTCTTACCCAAAATCTCAATTCTTTACAGTAAACAGGGATAATTACCTGGATTTTCTGACCTAAAGACCAATAATTACCTGAGATTTTATTGTGGATATAATTGTTTAGCAAAGTCTACATTCGATTGAATGGTTTGGAATACTCAAATTAAAAAAAATCAACAAAATATGTTTTTTATGGTTGAATTTAAATAAGTTATTATTGCAATTAGCTTATGAAGAATACAGAAAGAAATGATCCAGCAACTTATA
>JADHVN010000092.1 GCA_016783995.1 Actinomycetota bacterium | reverse complement strand
TTCTGGGATGAGGCATTTGGTAATATGGAGAGCGGTTCCACGATCTATGCTCAGACCTATTCGGCGAATATCGGTCTGTTCGTAGACGAATATGAGTATGGAGACAAAGGGATAAAATTCATTTATCAGGGGAGTGATGAGTATAGTATTGATAATATGAGAAAGGACCTGGAAAATGGGGTTACAGTGTACAGTGTGGGAGATGATAAGTTTATTGAGCTGAATTTTGAAACAGAGAAATTAGGTAAAACTTATTATTTTGACTGGTTTAAAGAAGATTTAAAACTTTACAGGTTAATAAGTTTCAGGAAAATGGTTAATATAGGATATAAGATTGATAGCCTGGTAGAAGAATTCGGCGAAGAGTTTACCATAGAATATATAATCAAAAACAATAGCTCTGCTGCAATTAAAATAAATTCAGTAGAACTTGAACTTCCCCAGAATATAAAATTTGTCAGCGTTGGACCTGATGGTTACATAAATCAGGGACCAGGCATGAGCCGGGGTATGTATATGTGGGTCAGTGATAATTATATAATCGATAGTAAAAGTGAAATTAATTTGAAAGTCAGCTTGAAAGGGGTGGTTCCTGAAAAATCTGTTATTAAGTTCAGGGTAACTACCAATGATAGTTACATAAATTGTGATGACGTAGAAATTGAAATAAGGTCTTAATATTGGGTTAAAAAATATTGCTGCTAGTCAATTTTTTCGATGGCTATTTTCACGAATAGGACAGAAAGATTACGGGAATCGCTGGCAATCCCTAATTCTTTGGGAGTTATGCTATAGCCGTATATAAATTTCAGGATATTTACCTCTTTTTCAATAAAATCGGTTGAGAATTCTATAAAATACTGATTGAAGACATCATCGTTAGGAAATTCTATGCTCCCTATTATTTGGTTATCCAGGAATATTTCCATTGTCTGCTGTATTTCCGGATTTAGGAGAGGCCTGGCAGTTATTTTTAGTACATAGTTTTTATTTTTTTCAAGACTCATATAGAGTAAGGACATCCTATCCATTCCCCAGCTGCCAATACCATTTTCAATACTGCCCATACCGTATCCCAGGTAATTTGAATTTGAAGGATTGGTAAAGTCTATTTCTACAGTGCCATTACTAAGAGCCGGGTTTATCAAATTATCTTCGGTAGGAGGTATAATTGTTTCTATAGAAGGCCTGTTGCCATCCTTTTGGAAATAATATAATCTGGAAACATTATCTCTGGCAGTAAAGATAAGATTTTCAGGGCAATTATCCAGAAGCTCTCTTATTTTAGGGTCAATATGACCTGATATAAAAAGTGAAGGTGACGCAATTAGCCAGATGTTGCTGTTTCTGTTTGTCTCCAGCAAATCTATAAACTCGATGAGGCTTCTTAATACCCTGACTCCATAGGTATCATCAATTACCTCACTGCCTTCTCTGTGATAGGGTGCCCATGATACCAGATCTCCGGTCCACAGCCAGTAATCAATTTTCCTGGTATATGGATATGAATTGTAGATATCGGTGGTAATTACTATGTCATCCTTGCTCATATGCTGTCTGACATATTTTCCTGGTTCAGCAGCATCCCAGTGATAAGTTCTGCTGCTGGATATGGAGTAATTTACATTAAGCATATCAGAGTGTTTTATTTCCGGAATAGCCAGTGCTTCATTTATGTCTATTCCGCTAATGGTAAAAAATGAAATTATCAGAAATATTATTACTAAAACAGAATTGAAGATTCTCCCATTTATTTTTTTATCTTTTAGTTTTTGCAACGCCAGGTATATATTTTTAGATAGAAATATGGTTATTAAATACAGTATATAAGCAAAGATCAATATAAAAAAAGGCATTATAAAATAAATGTACCTTTGCTGATTGTACATTTGCCCCAGGGATACTATAAGAATGCTAAAGATGAATATAAAGTAAAGAGTGAATATATTAAAGGGAATTCGAAGTCTTTTTAATTTAATCTCATATTCATTTAAGTTTATAGAAGAATAGGTAAATGTCTGTCTCACAGATGCAAAGATAACAAAAGAGATAAATATCAGGATACCGGCACCAAAAATAATAAACATTTTGGGAAACATGATTTCAAGTATTTTAAAATAGAAAGGGTCTGGAGCTTTTAAATATGCTGCCAGAATAGATTTTAAGCCACTGCCGGTAGAATAAAAGCTTCTTCCAACTTTCCAGAAAAATACCTGATTTACAACCTGCAGGAGGTCAAAAGCAAAGATTATAGCCAAAGGGATCAAAATTCGCATTCTGAAAAATTTTCTGCCAAGGTAGAATAATAATGGTACAAATAATAGAAGCAGTAAAAATCCAATACCATGGACTAGTGGAGTCAAACAAATAAAAATGGTAGCCAGTATAATGAATTTTTTATTATTTTTGATAAATCCTATGTAAAAAAAATAAAAAGACAGTAGAAAGAAAAACTGTAGAGTTTCGTAATATCTTGCTTCTCTTGAGAAATAAATATACCAGCTGGAAAAGGTGATAAGAAAAGCTGCGAGGAAACCTACATATTTATTAGCCAGGTCTTTTCCCACAAAATATATCAGTACTATAGTTGATACTCCAAAGAAAACACTGGTAATCCTGAAAGCAAATTCACCTGTTCCGAATATCAGTACCGGTATGATATCCAGGTAATAACCCAGGATTCCGTGCCACAAGATGTTTCCTGAAGGGAGCAGGGGGTAGCCATGGTTTAATATACTGATTGTTCCGATAAAAGTATGTCCATCATCTCCCCAGAAAGCCAGATGACCTAGATTTCTTATTCTTAAAAAAATGCCTGCTGCTGCCAGAGCTAACAGGCCTAGAAAAGTCAAGATGTTCTTCCAGTCTTTGAAATAATTTTTGACTGTAAATCCTGTGTGCATAAATTTTTCAGTTTTAAGCTAAGCTTAAAAATCTTTATTTTTAGTTGTTAAAAATATTATAGAAGAAAAAAAAGTATAAGACCATTTATTTTGCAATTAATAAAAAAATTTTTTTTGTGTATAATTAGTTAAAAATTTTTTTAACTAATTCTCATTTAAGAATTATTAAATTACAGAAATTTAAAAAAAAATGAACATAGTAGTTACCGGCGGAGCAGGATTTATTGGCTCTCATCTCTGTGAAAAATTAATAGATTCGGGATCGAAAATAATCTGTGTTGATAATTTTGATAATTTTTATAGTCCTGCAATAAAAGAAAATAACCTTTCAGAAGTGATTGGTAGCAGCTATTTCAAGCTTTACCGTTCAGATATAACCAGTCTTGACCGGATGGAGGAAATATTTTCAAAAAATAGTATTGATATGGTGATTCACCTGGCAGCAAGAGCTGGAGTAAGACCATCAATAGAAAAACCTTTTTTGTATGAAAAGGTAAATATCCTGGGAACTATGAATTTGCTTGAATGCTGCAAAAGATATAATATTTCAAAATTTATTTTTGCGTCTTCATCATCGGTTTATGGTGGGAATAAGAAAATACCTTTTTCCGAGGAAGATAATGTTGACCTCCCCATATCTCCTTATGCTGCTACTAAAAAAGCTGGAGAGCTTATTTGTTATACCTATCATAACCTTTATAAAATATCAATTTTTTGTTTTAGATTATTTACAGTCTATGGTCCGCGTCAGAGACCGGAAATGGCTATACACAAATTCACCAGGCAAATATTGAGTAGCGAGAATATAGAAATCTATGGCGACGGGTCTTCTTCACGGGATTATACTTATATTGACGATGTGATTTCGGGTATTTTAAGCAGTCTGGAGCAGATAGGTGGTTTTGAAGTTATTAATTTAGGAAATTCAAATACAGTTAAATTAATAGATTTAATAAGACTGATTGAAATCACTACAGGGGAAAAAGGTCAATTGAAATTTACCGGAAACCAGCCCGGCGATGTCTTTATAACCTGTGCTGATATTAGAAAAGCAAGAAAAATGTTAAAATATCTTCCTAAAACAAATATTAAGGAGGGTCTGGCTAAGTTTGTAAAGTGGTATAAAGAAAAGAGAAAAGAAGGTTTATTTAATGAATGATACTTTAAAAAAGATTAAATCTGGTATAGATCTATCTATTGTTATACCTATTTATAATGAAAGAGAAAGTATTGAAAAACTTTATAAAAAACTCGACGAAGCTCTTTCCAGGATAAATTTAAAGTATGAAGTGATGCTTATAGATGACGGGAGCACAGACGGTACTTTTAATGAGCTTTTAAAAATACACCGGAAAAATAGGCTATATAAAATTATCAGGTTCAGGAAAAATTTTGGACAGACACCAGCTATAAGCGCCGGATTTAGTTACGCAGAGGGTGAAGTAGTGATTACTCTTGATGCAGATCTACAAAATGATCCTCAGGATATCCAGGTTTTGTTAAGTAAGATGAATGAAGGTTATGATATTGTAAGCGGCTGGCGCAAGAACAGAAAGGATAAGGCCGTGACCAGAAGATTTCCTTCAATTATAGCAAATAAAATAATATCAAAACTCACCGGAGTCCATCTTCATGATTATGGGTGCACTTTAAAAGCTTACAAGAAAGAAGTGGTAAAAAATATTAACCTGTATGGCGAAATGCACCGGTATATTCCTGCTATAGCCAGCTGGATGGGGGTAAAAGTAGCAGAAGTTCCTGTTATGCACCACAGCAGGAGGTATGGAAAATCAAAATATGGGGTTTCAAGAACAATAAAGGTCATCCTTGATATAATTACACTAAAATTTCTTTTAAGCTATTCTCAAAGTCCAATACAGATATTTGGGCTGGTTGGTTTATTCTCGGGACTGGTTGGATTTATTATGACTTCTTATTTAATTATAATGAGACTATTTTTCAATCAACCCCTGGCTGATAGGCCTCTGTTTATCCTTTCTATATTTATAATTTTTATCGGGGTTCAACTTATTACTATAGGGCTACTGGCAGAAGTGCTTATACGTGTGTATCATGAAGTTCAGAATAGATCTACTTATGTAATTAAAGATATAATTTTATAGTAAATATAAGTATATAATGAAAAAGCTAAACCGTTTTTTTAACCTGGCCAGGATTTATAAAAACTACTGTTTAAAATTAACCAATTGTGATTATTATCCCATTAGAATCTGGATAGAGCTGTCAAGTAGATGTAATTTAAAATGCCGCTTTTGCGTGAATAAAGATCTTCCATCCAATCAGAAAGGGGATATGGATTTTAACCTATATAAAAAAATAATTGATGAGATTTCCGGGAAAGTTTATGATATAAATCTATTTCATAGAGGAGAGCCGCTTCTAAATAAAGATATGGTACCTATGATTACTTATGCCAGCGAAGGTGGAATTAAAACCAGGATCCATACTAATGCGACACTCCTGGATAAAGAGTTAAGCAGAAGTATAATATTAGCCGGGCTGGACCTAATCTCCTTCTCGTTTGATGGTTATACCAGGGAGATATATGAAAAAAACAGGTCCGGCGCCAGTTTTGAGGAAAGTTTAACAAATATAATCAATTTTCTTAAAATAAAAAAGCAGTTAAAGTCAAAAAAACCATATACCATTATCCAGGTTATCCAATATGGGGAAAAGCTATCCACAAGCGAGATAATAAGGCAAAAAAAAGTTTTTTTAAAAAATTTTAAAAATCTTCCTCTAAATAAGTTAATTTCAAGAATTCCCCATAACTGGGGCGGTTTGCTTAAAATAAACGGGCTAATAAAT